>JAHWHN010000155.1 GCA_019323235.1 Candidatus Woesearchaeota archaeon
ACTTCAATATTTAATTCATCTATAGGAGAATTAATCATAAGAACTCTTGAATGATTAGCAGATAATTTATCATGTGAAAGATTTTTATTTGATAATCTTAATTGTCCTAATGATTCATTTTTTGCTATTGCATAAGCCCAAGTAGAAAAATTATACTTAGTGTTATATTGATCAATTTTCTCCCATATAGAAATAAAAGTTTGTGATAAAACTTCATTAATTATATCCTGATCTTGTATGTATTTGAAAATATACGATGTAAGACCTGGTTTTATTCTGTCTATTAAATCAGAAAAAGATTTATTGTCTCTTTTTTCTATAAAATTAAGCGCAAGATATTGAATAGATTTGTTCTTTTTTATCATTTGTTGTGTCTTTATGTTTGTTTAATAAAAAATAAAAGGAAACATGTGTTTCCTTTTATTTAAAAGTTTTTAATCTTCTGGAATAACTTGTTCCACATAAGAGTTAACATTTTGTAACAATTTTTCTACTCTCACATAAGGGAATTGACCAATAACATTAATAACTTGGGTTAATGTTTGATGATCCATAGTTGGAACATTAATTGCATTGATAAGACCTGCAATTTCATTAAATGGTCTGTCTCCAATAGCTTGTAAAACTGCTTGTTTTAATTCTGGTTTAACTTTATATGTTGGAACATATGCATCAGTTTCAACCGGCTGTTTAGTATCAAGCTCTTTTTCTACTACTGCTTCTTTTGCTTTTTCAGTCATAATTTTAACGAATTTTTATTTGTATTTTTAATTTATATTTTTATTAACTAACTTCAAAAAAGTTTTCATTTTTTATAATAATATAATACACAATTGTGTTATATTATATTAAGATTGTTAAGAATTGGTTATTTCTTCTAACCATCCCAGACTATTATACCATTTAGATCTATCTTCAACTTGTCTTTCAGTGATCCACCCTTCATCATCAACTACTTCTCCAGTTCTAGTTTTTATTTCTATAGAATCTATAAACCAACCATCTGGATCTCCACAGACAAATAATCTGGTTCGAGGAGATCTTTTTTTCCTAAAAGATTTAATTACCTTAAAGCCTTCATAATCTTTAGGAAAATACTTTATTGTCTTTTTCTTTTTATAATACGTCATCTATATAATTTTTATATGATGTAAATAATTCAGATGGTGTTAGAACTTCCCATGTTGATGGTGATTGATGTACTTCACCTGTTGTAGTATTCATTACCGGCATAGGGGTATGTTTATGTGCGCACGGGATAACATAATAATCTGGTTCTTCTTGCAGTTTAAGTATTAGATAATTGTCTCTTACTCTACTCTGAAAATCTATATCAGCTTCATGAATATCTTGTTTTCCTTCTAAGTAATCCCTGTCATCTCCTTCTCTTTCTTTTTCTAATCTTTCTTTTACTACATCAATAGGATTGTCTAAAAATAATGTTAGATCTGGATAAGGTAAATTTAAGAAATCAAATTCAAAAGATTTAATCCACTCACTTATTTCATGTGCTTTTTCTATATTTTCTTTAGTATATTTGGCAGCTTGAAATGCTATATTAGAAAAAACATATCTGTCTAATATTATGACATCATTTTCTTCTAATTTTTTGTTTAATTCAGGTAGATATGCATATCTATCCATTGCATATATATTAGCAACAAAATAAGGATCTACATTATCTATGTCTCCGAATTCTCCTCTTAAAAATCTTGCTATTAAATCACTAAAAGAATTATGACCATACATCGGGAAATGTAAGAAATCTATTTTTAGATTTTTTTCTTTTAGATATTGTGTAATAAGTTTTATTTGGGTGCTCTTACCTGCCCCATCTGATCCTTCTAAAACCAATAATTTTCCTTTAGACATTTATTGTTTTTTTGTAAATATGTTATATAAATTAAATAATACTATAGTTGCTAAAGAACCTACAGAAAGCATTCCTAAAAAGCTCCAATCTGTATTAAATATAGTTTGAGATCCATATCCAAAAGATAAAGTACATATAATATATGAAAACACT
>JAHWHN010000156.1 GCA_019323235.1 Candidatus Woesearchaeota archaeon
TGATATTGTTCTTGCACCAACTTTCTCACATTCATGTAAAAAATAAGAGTGCCAATATGAACTCCCAGTTTGTCTCCCCCAATCCATATTTAATTGTCCGTGTTCTTTAAAATATCCAGTAATAGAATATCCTGTATATGCATCCTCTTCTATTTTTCTTTTTAATTGAAAAAACTTTGTTCGGAATAATTGACATCGAATGTCGAAGTAACTTTGGTAAGTTTGTTTAGTAAAATCATCTGTTGATGATTCAAAATATGGTTGTACTCGTGGCAGATCTGACGCTAGGTGTCCATCATGTGACCCATTAATTGTATTTTCCATAGGAACGGCTCCTTCATTTAAATGGAAAGCTGGACGTCCCAGCTTTTAACTAATATAATTATTTATACGGTTTATTTTCCTTTTTAACGTTGAATTTTAATATTTTCCATATTATATTAAAGACATTAGCAGAATTATTTAACACAAAGGAAATAATATGAAGTGGAGAACTCTTAACGGAAAACATATAGAAGATATAAAACAAGAATTATTTGAATTGGTTGAAACACATCAACAATATGATCTTGAATTTGCTTGCGGAACTGACTCACAGTTCCATAAAAGAAAGAAAAGAAAAGGTTTTTATATCACATACATTACAGCTTTAACTGTACGTTTCTTAACACCAGGACAAATATGGACTACAGATAAACAACGTAGAGATAGAGTAGGACATGGTGGAAGAGTTTTCTATTTTAAAGAAACAGAATCTGTTACACATCATTTTCCTTTAGAAGTCAGATTAACAACTGAAGTAGGGAAAGCAATTGACGTAGCTCAGTTTATTGATAAAACTATTGAACCACTTGGTTATAAGATTTATGATATTCACTTAGACCTTAATCCTGATAAAGTTCATTTATCAAATAAAGTTCTTGGTGGATGCAGTGGTTGGGTTAAAGGGATGGGATACTGTCCTGTTATTAAACCTGATAGCTATGTTGCAAGTAAAATTGCTGATAAAAAGACAAGATGAAAGAATTAAATTACCCTTTTCTTTATATTCAAGACCATGTACGTCGTGCTGATGATATATGTGTTTTACAAACATCACAAACGATTATTGCTGACGAATGTGAAATATGGAATCTAAATAGAGACAAACATTTCGAAATATGTGTCTATAATTTTTTAGATGCATGTTTGCGTAGATATAGAGGAAAGGCTAATTTTAAATTTTATGAATTACCAATAACAATAGTATCTGGTAATGAAGAAACATATCGTATAAATAATTTAGGGGATTTAGAAAACCTAATGAGCGATGGATTGTCATGTATAAAATTTATGCATCCGTATTTTAATTTTCACGATGTCGTAATTTTTATTAATAAACAAAAAAGTTTATTTAGAATATATAACATAAATCCTACATCATTAAGTATTTCAATGTGTGAAGATCTACCTAATTCATTAAAAGATTTTAAAATTAAATTTCAAGGTTTGACTTTTGATGATATTTTTAATGGAATTCATATTAGATATGAAGGATTTAAAAATCTTTTCAAAAAGATCAAATTATATAATAAATTGGAGAGTATGGTTGCATGAGGGTAATTAATATTTACGGACAAGCAGGTGCTGGAAAAAGTACTGTAGCTTCAGGCTTGTTTAATATAATCAAACAAGAAAGTCAAAAATCAGTTGAATTAATTGATGAGTTTGCAAAAACTTTAGTATGGTCTCAACGATTTGAAGAATTAAAAGATCAATTTTTTGTAAGTGCTAATCAATATCACAAGCTTCATATATTAGAAGATAAAGTTGATTTAGTTATTACAGATAGTCCAATACTTTTAGGTGCAATTTATAAACCACATAAACAATTTAGAAGTCTTACTCCATTGTTACTAGAGTTAGATAATTCTATGATTACAACAAACATATTCTTAGTTGCTAATACACAAATGAAATATGAAAAAGATGGAAGACTTCAAACAAAAGAAGAAGCTGAAAAAATTGGTGAAAGAATTGAGAATATGTTGAATAAGAATAAAATAGAATACACAACATTTTTAAATGAGCCAGAAGTACATCAGAAAATATTCCAGTGGTTAAAGCTTCGTAGAATAGTATAAATATTACAATAATTATTTAGGAGATATTATGAGTAAATTTCAAGAATTATTTGAAAAAACAATGGAACAAGATGAGCTGAATTTAAATCCTATAACAAGACAAGAAATTAAAAAGTTATTTGATGGATCACATGCTAAACGATTAAACGTTAGACAAGAAACACAAAGAAAAAAATCAATTTCTATAGGTATGGGTAAAATAAGTTTAGAAGGAAATACTCTTTCTTTAAGTTACGGTGGAAATCAAGGAACAGGATTCAAACAAGTTGATGAAAAACTCAAAAATATTGGTTTCCCATCTATACAAGATTTGAAAAATAATTTTGATGTAGTTGAAGAAACGGGTAAACCAGATTACGCTTGGTCATTGAAATTAAAAATATAAGATGAAATCGTTTAGAGACTTTATATTAGAAAAGAAAATAACAAAAAAAGATGTTCTTTATATAGCTTGTCCTTTTGATAAAGAACAAGTTAAATCTTTATACGAAAATTTTCCAAAAAAGGATATGAGAGAAGCTGAGGACAAACCTCACATGACTGTTTTTTATAGTCCTAATGCAAATGGTTTTGATAAAGATGAATTATTAAAATTTTTAAGAAGTTCGTTGAAAGATCAGGAATTCACAGGTAAATTAACAAAGTATAAAGTTTTTAAAGGAACAGATGACGGAGAGAGTGATTGTTTAGTTGTAGAAGTACAAGTAGACGATCAATTTAAAAAGATACGTAAAATTATTGTTAACTTCTTAAAAGATAAATGCGATAATTTAGAAATAACATATCCAACTTGGAAACCTCATATGACAATTGGTTATTATGAAGTAGGACAAGTTCCTGAACATGGAGATTTTGAACCAGTTGATATTACGTTGAAAAATTTCTTTTGTAAATTTGGAGATAGTAGTACAAAACCATATAAATTATGAAACAATGCAAACATGTACAACAATTACTTAAAGCTGAAAAAACAGTAATTGTAAGACACTTAAAACAACATAAGTATTTTCAACATATTGCTGATGACAATGCTGCAGTATCAGATTTTATTGAAAAGTATGGATGGCTTATGAGAGAAATGTATTGTGAAAATGTTTGTGAAGATAGAGAACAATGTGATTGTGAGCAATTGTTTTTTAATAAGAAGGATAGAGAAGATTGAAACCGTTTAA
>JAHWHN010000157.1 GCA_019323235.1 Candidatus Woesearchaeota archaeon
CTGTAAAAGAAGCAGAATTTCATTTTTTAATTGATGAAAATAAATTTATAGACAGTATTGATATAGAAGATTATTTGAAAAATGGCATTAAGGAAATTAGTTCTGAATTAGCTAAGAGACTTACGGCGCATTTAAAAAACAACAGAGATGCAAAATACTCCGAAAAAATCACCAAAAGATATATTACTACATTCGGAAAATTAAAATCTAGAAGACTTTTAAAACGTGTTCCTACTCTCTTCAATGAAATACCAGGAGTGCGGCAAAATTTATTATTTTATTTATCGATACTAGGGTATTCAAAACGAACCTCTGAAATCGTGATACAAATTTTAGATGAACTCAAGTTGCATGACGATATTTCTTTGTTTAACATTTGTAAACTTGTTACTGATTGGGAAATTCCTACTACTAAGGACGCAGAATCGTTTATTAGCTCATTTATAAAAAGAGTAAAAGGATTTAGTGATACAAGACGTAAACCATTTGATTTTTATTGTCTTATTTGGGTAAAGACGAAATATGAACATCCTGAAAAGATTTTAAGCTTCATTTCTAAATATGAAAATCTGTGGAAAAGTCATCCTTTTTTGAGAAGACAGGTTACATCCATAATGGCAAGATTCCTAAATTTTAGAAAAGATGAGATCACAAAATTTTTGAATGCTCAAATTGCTACATCAGAACCTCAAGTTGTTTCTGTAGCTAATTCGATACTCACTTTGTCGAATCTTTTATCTATAGAGAAAAAAGTAAACTTGTATCTTTTTCCTGAAAACATACCTAAAGTTTACCCATATCAAAAGTTTATAGTTCTTTGTGCCTTCTTAAATTCTGAGGTATATAGAGCCAACGCTGACATAAAAAATAAAATACTTGAATATATTTCTGATCCATATTATTTGAAATGGTTAGATTATCAGTATGATATTAAATGAAAAATAAACTAGAAATTATTCATTTAATTCCCTAATAAACATTACTGTTTTTATAAATTATTTCAATGATTTTATGTTCTAACAATAATATATTAATTTGAGTTTTGTAAAACTTGTGTTATAAACAGGACATGTTAGAAGTAAAAAATATCTCAATATCGTTCAATAATCAGCTCATCTTGGATGATGTGTCTTTCGTAGTGTCTGAAGGGGAAAAGATTGCAATAATTGGGCAAAACGGGTCAGGTAAATCAACACTTTTAAAAACTATTTTATCAAAAATTCAACCTGAATCAGGAGAGATTAAAATTAGTGATAATCTGAATATCGGCTATTTACCACAAGATTTAAATGAAATTGGAAATGACAAAATAGTTAATATAGTCAGAAATCAGCTTTTAGAAATGAGATTGAATTATCTCGGAAACGATAATAGCGGTACTAAGTCTTACAATGAGAAGTATGATACCATCTACGGATATCAAATTGAAAAAATGTGGGACGCTTTTGGATTGAAAATTAATGAAGATGATGAATTTAGTACCTTATCAACTGGACAAAAAACTAAGGTTTTACTTTCTATATTACTTGTTGCAAGTCCCGATTTATTAATATTAGATGAACCAACAAATAACCTTGATATTCCTTCAATAATCTGGTTGGAAGAGTATTTAAAGAGAATGAAATCAACTTTGTTAATTATTTCTCATGATAAAAAGCTCCTGGATAAAATAGTAGACAAAATAGTCGCTATTGATAGGTTAAACAAAAATATAGACATTATTCATGGTTCTTATGATGACTACTATAATGCGTATAGAAATACTTTATACAATAAAGTAAAAAAATATCATGAAACTGTTGATGAAATTTCAAGACTTAAGGAAAGCATACAAAAAGCAAAACGTCATGCTTCGAGTGGTTCTAGTTTTAGAAGTTCCGATAAATATCTTCAGGGATTCAAAAGAGATAGATCTGCATATTCTGCAAAGAAAGCCAAAGCAATGGAAACTCGTTTAGAAAAAATTGATGCCGGTAAAGTTCCAATAATTCCTGAGAATTTAAAAATTGAAATAAATCCCAACTTTAAAGGTGGTAATATTTTGTTTGATAACGTGGTAGTCGGGTATACAAATGGTTTTATTTCAAATCCAATATCCCTCAATATTTTATATGGAGATAGGGCTGTTTTAATGGGAGCAAACGGATCTGGTAAATCTACATTTATAAATTCAATTAGCAATAAAGAGCTGATTGTGTCAGGATCAATTGCAATGGCCTCTGAAATTATATTTGGCCATTTAACACAACAGCATGATGAATTAAATTCTAATATTAGCCCAATTGAATACTTTACCGACAACACAACCTTAAACGAAACAGAAACTTTCGGGATTTTAGAAAAATTTGGAATATCTCCGGAAGATTCAAGAAAGAAGTTTGGCGAATTAAGTCCTGGTCAAAAAACTAGAATAGTTTTAGCTATATTCCAATCTAACAAAGTAAATTTTTTGTTACTTGATGAACCAACAAATCATTTAGACATTGAATCACAATATGCTTTAAATGAAGCCTTAAACACCTTTACAGGAACCATTTTGGCAATAAGCCACGATAGAGAATTTATTTCTAATTCTAGCTTTTCAAAATTCTACATCATGAATGATGGAACGTTGGAACTAATTCCTGATTATTCTCATTATATTGATATATCGCATGAAAGATCAAAAAGAATGATGCATAGTTTAAAAAACCAATAAAATGACATTATGAAAAAAATTGTTTACCAAAAACCTAAAGTAATCACAAAACTTAAAAATATTGATGCCGTTGAAGCAGGATGTTGTTTTACAAGTTGCGGTGGATCACCAGCACCTCAATCAGCTGGTAAAATCGCTAAAAACTTTTCAAAATTTACTGAAAAAATTGAACGTCTTAAGGGAGATTCTTAATTGTTAAATAAACAATCAATTCAACATTGAATTTGATGAAGATTAAAAAAATAAGGTCAAAAAATGGGTTCATCGTTTATTTTAGAGATTTGCGGAGGTCTATTGAAGTTAATAATACCGGCCTAATAATATTAGAGTCTTTCTTTTCAGAAAATAAAGAAATTGAAGAAGTAATTGATATTCTCAATAAAGGTCAGGAATTAGATAGACAAAAAATAAAAAGTGATATAGTTCAATTTTTAGGAGAAATCGAATCAGATTTAAAACTTGTTA
Source organism: Candidatus Woesearchaeota archaeon (assembly GCA_019323235.1). Taxonomy (GTDB): domain Archaea; phylum Nanobdellota; class Nanobdellia; order Woesearchaeales; family JABIAG01; genus JAHWHN01. The sequence goes on from JAHWHN010000157.1 coordinate 3,164, forward strand.
ATTCTAGCCAGTATGACTCGAACGCTTTAGATTTCCCAATTGGAGCTGAAATTGAAATTACCTTAGATTGCAATTTAAGGTGTAGGCACTGTTTGCAATCCCACCCAAAGGAATATATGCCTTTTGAATATTTTAAATATATTATAGATGAATTAGTTGATAAAGGACTTTGTGAGGTAAATATTATTGGAGGAGAACCACTTACACACCCCAATATTATCGAAATAGTTGAATATTGTTCTTTTAAAGATTTAGCTATTAATGTTGTTTCAAATGGCACATTATTTTCAAAAGAGCTAATAAATCGGTTTGAAAAAATTGATGGAATTGGTTTTTTGATTAGCATGGATGGAAATCAAGAAACACATGATTTTCTTAGAGGAAGAGGGGTTTATAACATTGCACTAAAGAACATTAATGAGCTATTAAATAGGGGCAGCCCAGTTGAATTATTGTTCACTCTAAATGCCCGTAATCTTACTTCTATCAATGAAATGCTTGAGTTATCAAGTGAATTGGGAATTGCAATAAATTTCAATTTGTTTAAACCATTTAAAAAAGGTCATGATACTTTAGTAATAGATCCTGATAAATATTTTGAAGCGATTATTTATTTAAATAATAAAAGAACCGAAGGGTATAATGTTGGAATATCAAACGCTTCAATATCTTCTTTTCTTTCAGGTGCAAATGTTAGAGATGAGTGTAGGGCCACTAAGTCTGGTATTGTTATTAATGTGCATGGTAAAATCATCACATGCCCTTCACTTGTAGAATCTGGTTATTATTCACAAGATACTCTGCCGAGTTTTGATAAAAATTTCATTTCAATCTGGAAAAACCACAATCAGACTACAGAATTTATTAAAAATGGTTTTAAGGAATGTCAGGCCAGGGCTTATATATTTTCAGGTTGTGTATCTTGCAACGACCCCTATGGTTTTAATGCCTTCAGAAAACACCTTGAATTAACAAAACAGGAAATATTTCCTAATTATAATTAATATGCTATGCCAGACCTTCTTCTGTTATTTTATTAATTTCTTCAATCATAGAATTGATGCTATCTTTTTCTTCTTCAGAAACATCACCTTCAAAATCTACTTCAATTCTATTTCCATCTTTTAAATTCTTGATTATTTCAATATAGTCCGCTGTAGAAAACTCCGTCCCTTCTACAGCTATATTAATCTCCCCATTTTCTTCTTTTTTAAAATTAAGTTTCATGTCAGTCTTCTTTAAACTTTTTTAAATTATATTTTTTGAATCTTTTCTTAATAGAAGATTTTCCTCCATCTGCAATTTTCGCAATATGATCAACAACATCAATGCCGTTAATTTGTCCTTCAAGAGGACTTGACTTTATTTCTATTTTCCCATCATTATTTTCGCAAAGAATAATATTTTGAGCATCACCAGCCATAGGTATTGTAGCATTGTGTGATACAAAAATGATTTGCTTTTTATTCTTCATCCGTTTAATTGATTTTACCAGTCCATCATTCATATAACTTGTTGCAAGATTATCTTCAGGTTGATCGATTATCAATGGTGCCCTATCTTCTTCGTAATTAAGAATTAAATCTAAGATTATTGCCGTTTTAAGTCCTGGGCTTAATTGATCAAAGTCTTTTCCATCAGGGGTAAAGATCTTATAGTTTATTTTATCATTTTCAACAAAACTACTATGCAAATTTTCTTTAATTGTTTTATAGGTTGAACCACTTCCTTTTTGTACTCCTTTTATATTACCTTTAAAATTTCTCTTAAACAGTTGGTTTGGAGTAATATCATCAAAACTAGATATTGAATTATCCTTCAAAAGGAGCTTATTTAATTCGCTAACTACAATATCCTTATTCATTTCAAATTTATTCTCAATAGATAGCTCATAATCTTCTATATTAATTTTTTGAGAATGTGCTTCAATTGAATATTCCGCTATTTTATTAAGAATTTCATCAAATTTGAGTAACTGGTCATAGTACTTTTTCATTTTTATTACCAACCCTTCAAAATCTTGCTTCTTTCTTTGAGCTTCACCTTTTTTTTCAGTTAGGGCCTGATCTATTTTCTTTTTCTCATTTGAAACGATTTGTCTTGCTTTTTTCTCAAGTACAGAATATTGTTTTGCCTCTTCAAGCTCAGCTTTCAATTGCTGAATTAGATCGGCATTATGATCAACAAAAGGATTTTTAGTCAACTTATCATCTAAAGAACTTAAAAATTCAACATCAATCTCATATTCTTCGCTACTATATTCAACATTTTTTATTAAAGAGATTTGTGATAAAAATGCATTTAACATATTTTCATCAACATGCTCTAGAACTATCAGGGTTTGGAGTGTTGGGATTCTATTTATTTCAGCCTCCAACTTTTCAATATTATCAACAAAATCAAGCAATTCTCTAAAATGCTCACTCAAGTCATTTAAGCCCTTTTCAATTTTTCTGCGAGCGGACTTGTTTTCTGGTAGTATTTTTTCAATTATTTCAATGTCATTGATCTTTTTATCATCGTTCGTAACGCTTGATACAAAATTTTGCCTAATAAAGTGTGGGTCCAAATCATCAGGGTATTTGATATTAATTAAGTCGACACCAAACTCAAGATATTTACTCTCTCCAAATTCCACACCCGTTAACCTCCTATACAAAGAATCAACAAGTAGAGTTTTACCACTTGAAGATTCACCAATTATCACATTAAGTCCTGGTGTCAATGTTATATCAATGTTGATTTTATCATTGTTTAATTTTATTTCTTCAATTGAATTTTTCCAATTATTAGGTTTCCCAATTCCATAATGCAACCGAGAATCATCAGATAATGAAAGTCTCAGTCCTCCAAATGTAGGTGTAGCAAACATCCATGTTGGAATAAATTCATGTGCTTCAGCACTTTTGGGGTTGGGATAATTTGCTGGATTGTAATTATCGGAACATGTTATTAAATTAATGAACTCATTCACACCTAGTCTTTTCAAATACTGAACAGTTCTTTCTGTGCCAATAAATGCACGAGATGTAAAACCATCAAAAAAATTATAATAAATACTTCTTTGCATTGTATTGTCAAACTCTCTACCATCCGGTAAGGCTGAATCAAAAGTTGCATGTGTTTGTCCTCCA
>JAHWHN010000158.1 GCA_019323235.1 Candidatus Woesearchaeota archaeon
ATGCTCTACACTTATTTTCCTTAGCAATGATTGTAGCTATTTTAAGCATAACTCTTCTATAAAGTAAAATTCTATATTTTGAAGAGCATTTAGAAACTATTTCTTTTTGAATATCAGTAAAAGGAACTAAATATAATTTAGCATCATTCTCAAACTCTTTAACAAGATTAAAAAGTTCTTTAACCTTATCAATACTAGCTTGTTTAACATATGGGAAATTGTGAAAATGAATGAAATCAACATTACAACCTCTTTTCATCATTAATAGTGAAGAAACAGGACTGTCGATTCCTCCAGATAATAAAGATAGAACTTTTCCTGAAACTCCAACAGGTAAACCCTTTAATCCTTGTTTAGAACCTGAGAATATAAATGCTCTATTTTGAATTAATTCAACATTAATTACTAAATCAGGATTCTTAAAACTAACTTCTTTTTTTAATTCCTCAAAAACTCTTTGTCCAGCAATCATATTAATTTCTGGACTTTTCATAGGAAAACTTTTATCCATTCTTTTGGACTGAACTTTAAAAGTTTTAAAAGAATCTTTCATTTCATTAGCTAATTCAAAAACACCATCTTTTATAGATTCAATATCCATCTTAATTTCTTTAGCTATAGAATATGAAGAAATCCCAAATATTTTATCAAGAACCTTTGTATTTTCTTCATTAGTTTCTACAAAAATTCTTCCCCTTGGCCTGGTAATTTTACAGTCTGCTAACTTATTCTTAATATTCTGGACTAATCTTTGTTCAAAGAAAACTCTATTTTTTCCTTTAAGTCCTATTTCAGCATATCTTACAATAATTACCATTATCTCATAGGTTTAGGTATAGTTTAATAAATCTTTGGGTATTTTTAAGAACTAGTTATTTTTTCTTATTTGTCTTTTTAGCAGTCTTTTTAGTTACTTTTTTGGCTTTTTTAGTTACGGTATTAGGCTTTTTCTTAAACTTAGAAGCAATAATTTTTTCTTCTTTTTTAATAAAATCTTTTGCTATTTTTTCTTCTTTTTCAATAAATTTTTCAGCAATTATTACTTCTTTTTCTACAAATCTTATTGCCTTATATTTCTCATAAACTCTTTTAGGGATATTAAAAGTTACAAATACAATTATTGCCAAAAGTATAGATATCAAAAAATATGTAATTGGGCTTAAGTTAATTTTCCCTAAACCAGTCATATATTCTCTTTCTAAATCTTTACTAATTATATTAAAATTTAAATCTTCTAATTTAGATTCAATTCTAAAATAAGCATAAATTTCATCTTCATCATATTTAATTGGATAAATATTATCAACATTATTATCTACAAACAAAGTATTATTCTTTAAAAGTTCTACTGGTATTTTAAAATCCAAGAAAGCCTTATTATAGTAATTTGAATCAATCTTTAATGATTGGTAAGTGTCATTATTATTCTTTAACTCAATTTTAAACCAAACATTTCTTAATACTTCTTCCTTAATAATAACATCCTCGATAATTATTTTGTCATTATTAATATCAATCTTAGTAGTATTAAATAAAGATTCAATATAAAAATATGAAGAATCTTGAGTGAACTTAGGAATAATTTTAGTTTGGTCCTTTTTCTTTAATTCCAGAGCTTCTTTTTCTCTTATTATTTCTCTAGGATTTATTGTTTCAACAATTGTTTCATTTTGTTCTTATTTTTCATTTTTTATTTCATATTTAATTTCTTTTAGATGAAAAATTGTATCATCATCAACAGTAACTCTTAAGAAATAATTTCCTGATTGAAAAATAGATTCATAAGTAAAGTTCATTTCTTTTTGAATGTCATTACCAATAAAAGAAGTTGCTAAACCATCATGGTTACTATATTCAATATTTATCCCATCAAAATAGATAATTCTTGCAATAACAATATTTTTAGAGCCAGAATTTTTTTCTCCCTTGAATAGAACGTAATCTTCATCCCAATCTTGCACAATTGGATCATAACCAACAAACTTACAACATTTACTAGATCCATAACATTCTGAATATATCTCTTCTCTCTCTAAATTATAAACTTCCCATAAAGTACATAAATATTCATCATAAAACTGATCAAAAAATAATGGTTCTAATTTAAAATCAATACCCTCGTCTTGGGGTGCAACTCCATCATTATCTTTATCCCATCTGGAATCACCATAACTTAAAATTAGACCAATATTAGTTCCTTCTTCAAATTCAATATGTTCTTTAGGTTGTAACCCATCATTAGAAATAGATCGTTTAAACAATAAGTATTGATTACCATCTTTAATCATATGAACTTGGATTTCTCCATCTCCAAAAATATCTCCGACAACCTTTAAACTTTCAATAGTTCCATTAACAGAAGGTTTCCATAACATAGATCCAGATGAACTAAAAGATTTATCAATTACATCAGAATATTCAGTAGCATATACTGAAGTAGAAATAATAATGATTAATATGGATAATATCAATAACCTCTTCATTGGTATTATTTTAACATTAGTTATATATAAATTTATGTGAAAAATCAATAACATTTATAAATAAATTCTCAATTTTACTTAATATTCGAGAGATATGTCGGTTAAGAAATTGGCTTACATATGCTGGAGGATAGCAAAGACTATTTCTCCTAGAGGTTATAAAAAATGGCAAGAATGCACTCAAGAGACAAGGGAAAGTCCCGAAGTTACAAACCAATTGTAAAAACTGTACCTGAATGGGTAGAATTTAAACCAAAAGAAGTGGAAATGTTAATTGTAAAATTAGCAAAACAAGGTAAAGATCCTTCTCAAATTGGAGCTTTCTTAAGAGATCATCACGGAATTCCTGATGTTAAAACTATGTTAAAAAAATCAATTACTCAAGTTTTAGCTGAAAAAGATTTATTATCTGACATCCCTGAAGATTTAATGAACTTACTTAAAAAAGAAGTTATGGTAAGAAAGCATTTAGAAAGAAATCATAAAGATGAAGGTGCAAAAAGAGGATTAATATTAACTCAATCTAAAACAAAAAGACTTGTTAAATACTACAGGTCAAGTGGAAGATTACCACAAGATTGGAAATATGATCCAAAACAAATTGCACTATTAATTGAATAGTTTTATTCAATCAAATAGAAATTGTGCCAGAAATTCAAATTTCTGAGCATGCTTTTTATTTTTTATTTTTATATTAATTATTTGGTTTAAAATGTTATTAAAAACTGATTTACATCTACATACTAGTGAAGATCCAATAGATACTTTTATTACTTATTCTGCTAAAGAATTAATAGATGAAGCAGAAAAAAAAGAATTTGACGTATTAAGTATAACTCTTCACGATTATTTGTTAGATGATTTGGAAATTAAAGAATATGCAGAATCAAAAGGCATATTATTAATCCCAGGTATAGAAAAAAAGATAGAAGGTAAAGAATTCTTATTATATAATTTCACAAAAGAAGAATTATCAAATATTAACAAAATTGAAGATTTGAAACAAATAAAAAAACAACATCATTTAATTATTGCCCCACATCCGTTTTATCATGGAACTTCTTGTTTAGGAAACAAATTAAATGAAATTAATGAGATTATAGATGGGGTAGAATATTGTTATTTTTACACAAAGTACTTTAATTTAAACAAAAAAGCAGAACAATTTTCAAAAAAGTATAATAAAACATTAGTTGCTTCTTCAGACTCTCATAAATTAACTAATTTTGGTAAAAATTATAGTCAAGTAAACTCTGACAAGGATATAAACTCAGTAATTGAAGCAATAAAAGAAGGAAATGTATTAATTAAAACGGAACCTTTATCAATATTTCAAATTTTCAAAGAGTTAATACAATTTAAAATATCATTCATTAAGAGGTTAATTAAAAATGTACGTACTAGGAATTGAAACAACAGCCCATACATTTGGAGTAGGAATTATTGATGATAAGAAAAATATTCTAGCTAATATAAAAGATTGTTTTACAACAAAACATGGTGGAATGGTTCCTTTTGAAGCTCAAAAACACCATGTAGATGTTTGTGATAAAGTAGTTAAAGAAGCTTTAGAAAAAGCAAATTTAACCATGAAAGATATTGGTTTAATATCATTTTCTCAAAGTCCAGGGATGGCTCATTGTTTAAAAATTGGAGCAATGATGGCTCGTTCATTAGCAATATTAAACAAAATCCCTTTAATAGGTGTAAATCATTGTATTGCTCATTTAACAATTGGAGAACAACTTACTGATGCTGATGATTGTATTTTATTATATGTCTCTGGAGCTAACACTCAAGTTATAGCTTATGAGGGAGAGAAATATAGAGTATTTGGTGAAACATTAGATATTGGGATTGGAAATTTCTTAGACACTTTTGCGAGAGACATGGGATTAGGTTTTCCTGGAGGCCCAAAAGTTGCTGCTTTAGCTAAAGAAGGTAAAAATTACATTGAATTACCATATACAGTAAAAGGTATGGATGTACAATTCTCTGGTTTAACAACAAATCTTAAAGATAAATTAAATAAGGGCGTAAATAAAGAAGACCTAAGTTTCTCAGTACAAGAAACAGTTTTTGCTATGATGGTAGAAGTAGCAGAAAGAGCAATAGCTCATACTGGTAAAAATCAATTATTACTTGGAGGCGGAGTTGCTTGTAATACTAGACTTCAAGAAATGTGTAAACAAATGTGTGATTCACGTGGTGTGAAATTCTATGTTCTAGAAAACCAATTTAATGTAGACAATGGAGTTATGATAGCATTCCAAGGTTTAGTAGAATATAAATCTGGTAAAGAAACAAAAATTGAAGAATCTGCAATTGATTCTCAACTAAGAACAGATGATGTATTAGTAACATGGAAATAATTATTCTTTACTCATTTTAATCAACTTACGGTATAATGTTGATTTCTTTTTAAGAATATAAGATATTCTAAATAAATTTCTATAAAAAATAAATTTTAAGTATAAATATTTATTATTAATATTTCTTTGTTTTTTAAGTTCAACATTACTATTAATCTTATTTAATTTAATACCTAAATAATTTGATGTAGTCTTTATGGTTGATTTGAAATTCTTTGAAAAATCTTCATAGACAATAGTTAAATAATTTGGGAGTTCTTTAATAATGAGTTTATTCTTCTTCTTATTATTTATTACTTTAATTAAATGTTTTTCAATTTCTGAATAATTAAAACAAACAAACTTGTCTCTTACTCCAGTATTCTTTTCAATTTTCCAAATATCATTTTTATTTGCCTTATAATCAGAAATTGCTTGCTCTAGTTTATTTCTTCTTGAAATATAAATAAATTTAGTATTTTTTGGAAATGAAGAATAAAATTCATTTATAGTGTAATTAGTCCCATTAATTAAATTGAAATTATTAAGAAATCTCGGAATATGTGGTATAAGTATTTTAATCCCACGTATTTTAAAATTATCATAATAAAATGAATTTTCTTCAAGCTTTTTATTAATATATTCTTCAAGTTTATAACCCTTAAGAAATTCCTCATTATCAAACATTTCATGAAATGCTTCATAATGTTCTTGGCTTGGTTTTTTAGTAGCTAGATTATTTATTTTTAAAAGATTAAAGAATAAAGTACTTCCAGATCTTGGAGTTCCAATTACAACATAATTTATTTCTTTATTTTTCATCTTAAGCTATGAAATATCATTCTTCTGAAGAATTAGTAATATTATCTTCAATAGTTTCATTAGCTTCAGGTAACCACTCTAAGTCTTTAGCAGTAGAAACTGCATTTGCAGTAATTTTAAAAGTATTTTTACCTAAATCTAAAATCCATCTTGAGAATTTAAAAATAAATTTATTTCTATCTTGAGTTTCACTAAAATCAGTGTCATTAGCCTTATAAATAATAAAAGCTCCAACTAATAAAAATATCATTATTGCTACTTTTAGTAATTTCATAATATAATTATTGATTACTTATTTAAAAAGATTATAGTTTTTAATACAATATATTTAAATATAAACTATGCCTGATATGAATTATGAAGAAAAATTTAGTTATATTTTTATTATTATTTATTTTTTTATTCCAAGCAATAAACACTTTAAATTATTTAAAGGAAGACAATTCAAATCCTGATTGGGATAGGTCTTGGCATGCTTTTAAGGGTTTAAATTACTATAAAATATTTGTCAAAGGCGAAGGTTCATTAACAGAATCAGAACAAATTTATCCCATTATTGGATTCGTAAATAGTTATTATCCTCCTTTGTTTCATTTATCTCAAATTCCTTTTTTAATTATATTCGGGCAAACCCATGATTCTTCAGTTTATGTAAATATTGTCTATTTAGCAATAATGGTTACTTCAATGTTTTTTATAGGTAAAAAATTGAAAAATGATGACTTGGGATTATTTTTAGCTTTGCTTTCATCACTAATCCCTTTTTATAATTTACTTATGAGAACTTCTTTAATGGACTTCTCATTAAATTCAATGGTTTCATTAACTTTTTGTTTATGGTTATATTCTGAAGATTTTGAGAATAGAATATTTTCCTTTTTATTTGGATTATCTTTGGGTTTAGGTATGTTAACAAAATGGACTTTTTTCATCTTTGTTTCATTATTATGTGCTTATAGTATAATTAAATTTTTTATGAATAATTTGATCTTTTTTTCCAAATTTAAAAAGTTAGGAAAGTTAATTAATTTAACAGGTTCTTTACTAATTGCCTTTATAGTTACATATTCTTGGTATAGTATTGCAAAGATAAAAGGATTGATTCCACAATTAAGGTATTTTTCAAAATTAGGTTGGAATACTGAATTTGCTACATTTTCTTTGTCTAATATATTGTCATATTTTTATTCATTCACTCTACATTTTTCATTTTTGTATTTATTATTATTTTTTATAGGCATATTTATTTTATTAAGAAAAAGAAACACAACCTATTTAGTAATATTTTCTCAATTTTTATTCTCATTTATTTTTTTCTTAAATATTGCTAACAGAGACCCAAGATTAATTTCTCCTATTTATATTTCTATGATTATTATTTCTGGGTATTGGATATTTGATTTGAATTCAAAAAAATTAAGAAACATTCTTTTAATAAGTTTAATTTTCATTATAGTAATCTCAAATTTAGCCTATAATAGTGAAAAGATAAATTACAAATTTGAATTAGGAAAAATAACTGTAGTTAATTATAGGGGTTTTTATGCTAAAGAAAATGATTATAATCTTTCAAAAATTTATGATATTATTAAACAAGATACTCAAGAACCATATTCTGTTTGTATAATCTCAGAATCTGATTCATTTAATGATATAAATATACCTTATTATGCATCATTAAATAATGAGCCTATTACAAAAATGCTCGGAAATGGATGTAATCCTTTATCTTATGATTATACAATTAAAGGAATTGTTGCAAATAGTTGGAGAAAGAATTTATTTCAGAGTTCATTAAAAGTTTTAAACGAATCTCAAGATGAATTTATTTTAATTGGAAGTTATAAAAAGATTGAAGTATATAAACAACTAAGGTGATCTAGTTTCCATTATAAATTTAACATTTTTGAAAGAAATTTTTGTAAATTTATCAAATGGTTTCTTTAGATTTCTCAATTTAATTAAAGCTTCAGTCACATGAGTAGATCCTTTAGGTAATGGGAATCCAGCAAGTATTGAAAGTTCCTTTATTTGTTTTATAGCTTCATATCTTGCGATGATTGAAGCTGCTGCAACTTCAACATATTGGTCTTCTGCTTTTTGAACAGGTGTGGCATTCTTAATTTTACAACCTGGATATTCATCAACAATTACTTTATCAAAACCACTCCTTAGAGCATTAATACATTCAGTATGTAAATCATTAAGTAAATTAGTCAATCCAACTGCTAAAACCCTCCTATTATATTGTTCAGGATATAAGTTAATGAAGTATACTTTTGCAACTTCTTTGATTTTTTGAGCTAAAATCATTATTTTATGGTCAGTTAATTTTTTAGAGTCTTTAACTCCCATACTTTCTAATACTTTAGATATTTCTGGGTCTGCTCTTACTGCAGCAACGGTAATCCCTCCAAAAGAATCACCTTTCAAACTTTCATCTGAGCCAATTATGTTCATAATAACTACTTGTTTTCTAGATATATAAATTTATCGTTAAGTTTGCCCTTAAGAATCTTTTTAAATCAAGTTTAATTACATATATCATGGCTTTTACAGGAAATGAATTTATAACGCCGGCATTAATTTATAAGAATCCTGGAATGGATATATATGATTTAACTGATAAGTATAGAGAATTATTCCCTGATAATGTATTAATTAATGAATTATATTTATTGACATGTCATTTATTTATTGATTTTAAAGATAAACCTTATGTGCATTATATTTCTAAACAAGATAGACCTGTAAGTTATGATGATAGGTTTCATTATTACTATTTTATTCTAAATAGTTTAGGTCTGGAGTTAAAAGATTATTCTGAGATTAACGAATCAATTTCTAATATGCCTTTAGATAGCTTAGTAAAAGAAATACCAAAAAGTGGAGAGTTTTCTTATGCAACATCGGGAGTTTTTTTTGAACAAAGGCCTCCTTGGCATTCAGTTAACAATAAATTCTATTTGGATGAAGCAAAATTATTGGATTGTGAAGACCAATTTTCATTTTTCGATAATGAATGTTATGAAGACCATGAAAAAAAGAATTTTGGAGAATTTATATTTGATTCAATTTCTTTTACTTCAGAATTAATTGAAAGAGGTTTAACTCAATACTTTAATCATTACGTTCCTTTTGAAAAATTAGATTTAATTGTTCCAAATCTATGTAAATTACATCCCGAATTAATTCCAAATAGAGTTAATACAATAAAATCCTTTTGGATTTCTAAATATTGTAGAAAGAAAGGAATGAGTTATAATGATTATTTAAGAATTAGTTTATCATCTAAAAAAGTTTCTGAAGATAAATTAATAGAAAATGAACTAGAAGCAATTGAAAGGGAGTTTGGTAAACGATTAAGTAGTTTCGATCCTTATAGGCTTATTAAAGAATTTATTTATGACTATTCAAAAAATCCATTCGAATAATTAAATATTTACAATTTTTTGAACTTATCAATTAAATCATCAACTTTATCAAAGTCTCTATCAATTTTACTTATTTTATTATCAATAACTCTAAATTTATTGGAATATTTGTTCATGTATCCTTTAGGTTCAATTATATTTTTGGTTTTTCTTCTTTTAATCATTCCTGCTGCATAAAAATGAGAAGCCATTATTGCTTTTCCTTTATGAGCAACTAATGCCGAAATGATTATTGCTAAAATACCCAATGACGTACCATAAATTATTTTTTTAGGAATAGATTTTCCTTCAGTAATAATTTCTTCTTCTTTTTCTTCATCTTTATCAGAAGTGTCTTCAGGAGATTTTC
>JAHWHN010000159.1 GCA_019323235.1 Candidatus Woesearchaeota archaeon
TAGATGGTGAATTAGTAAGTATTTCTCTTCAAGGCAAGCAATTCATCAAATTAATGGATGAGATGAAAAATATTGTTGATTCTGGTTCAAAGAAAAATGGAATAAAAATTGGATTTAATCTTAAAAAAGAGGAAAGGGAAATATTATTGAAGATATCAAAGATGGGTTTTGATGTTAATGTCGATGATTTATTTAAGAAATTAAAGAAAGACAAAGTTATTTCTTCTAAATTAAGCCTTAATAAATTATTGAAGTCTTTGGCAGATATTAATTTGCTTGAAGTTAAAGGTAAAGATGTTTCTATTACAGAATTGGGTAAGAAGACAATTATTAATGAATTGTTAGATGAGTTTAATTTGGCATAATTTTTTTAAAGTTGAAATTTATGATATATTTGACAATTTTTAAGTTTTTTCCCATTCCAATCCCATATAACCAATTGAATCTCCTTTACTTTAAATTCGCCAAAATCTTTTTCAGTTTCAGAAATTATTTCTAAATCTTTGGTTAAAACACCTATTGAAGCGTGAGGATTATATTCATTGTTTTCAAAATGTGGTTGACTACTTGGTAAAACCTTAAATAATTTTTTATGTAATTTTAAGAGTTCTTTTGATTTAATATTGGTATAAAGAGCGTTTGGAAATTTAGCAACATTTTGAACTTTTACTTTGAATGGTTTTTGTTCACTTATAATCTCGTTTGATTTTAAAACCCATTCATCTAATTGTTTTTTATCGGGATGAGTATCTGATTTTGAGATTGCTTTAATAGTAACATGACATAAATCTGAATCCCTCCAATCATAAGCAACAATTCCTGAAACTTTTATTTTCTTTAAAGCTTGAACTATTTTTTTAGGTATAAAGAAATTAAGCGTAATTGAAATAGTCATAATTTATTTGTACTCTGTGGGTATATAAATTTGCCGATATGTTTTATGATGAGTTTAATTTGGCGTAATTTTCTTTAATAAATTTCTATTAACATATAATCTTAAAATGCTATCTCCTATAATTCCGTATAAAACATTTGAAAGAAATAATCCATAGAATATCCCTTTTAATCCAAAAAACTTAGACCCAAAGTAAGACAATGGTATAACTAAGAAGAAGAATCTGATTATTAATATTATTGATGAAAGAAGAGGCTTTTTCATTGCATTAAAAGATACATTTGAGAATCTTCCTAGTCCGAAGAAACCATAACTTAATGATGTAAGAATCATATAGAATACTATTATTCCAATAATGTAAGGATCATTATTGAATATTCTTGCAATATACTCTCCTGATAAAATAAAGATTACGAAAATGCTTAATCCCCAAATGAATGAGAATTTTCTTCCAAATCTAATAGTTCCAATAACTCTTTCATATTTTTTAGCCCCTATATTCTGTCCAATAAAAGGAGACATAACAGATGCTAATGCTAAAACTCCAATTAATGATAAAGATTGAAGTCTTGTTGCAACTCCGTAAGCCGCAACTGCATAATTCCCATATTGAGAAACTAATTTTGTTAAGAATGTTGCAGTTAAAGGCATTAACAAGTTAGTTCCAATTGCAGGAAGTGCTAAATGAAGTATTGATTTAAATGAATCTTTTATTTTATCTAAGTATAAATCAGATAAATCTAATAGTTTTTCTTTTTTTATAAGAACATATAAACTTGCCAAACCTGCTATAAACCAGGCAAATATTGTTGCTAAAATTGCACCAAATAATTCCATTCTTGGAAAAGGTCCTATTCCGAAAATTAAAATCGGGTTAACAACAATATTAACCAATCCGCTTAACATCATAATATAAGCAGGAGTCTTAGTATTTCCTGTAGACCTTATTATTGAGTTACTTAACATTGGAATTGCTAAAAAAAAGATTCCAAAAAACCAAGGAGTCATATAATCCAGAATCATTGGAATTAAATCTGGTGTGGCCCCCATAGCAAGAAAAATTTGTTCTTTGAATAATGTACCTAATACTGAAAGCGGGATTAAGATTAAAAATCCTAAGATTAAAGAATGTACAATTAATCTTTTTACTTTATTGTAATGTCCAGAGCCTAGAGCTTGAGAAACATTAACACTTATTCCCATTCCTATTCCGGTTATTAATGCGTGTACAATTATTGCAATAGGAAAAGTAAATGCAATAGCTGCTAAATGTTGAGTAGACAACATGGAAATATAAAATGTATCTACAATATTGAATAGCATTATTGCTAATGCTCCAAAACCCATTGGAATAGCCATCCTAATTAATTTATCTCCAATATGCCCGTTCAATATTTTCTCAGAATGGTTTTTCATAATTATAGAATTAGAACATTCTATTTAAATTTAACTTTGAATCAACTTTACCAATTCATCATAACCAATATCACTTCTCAAACCTCTTAAATCAAAATGTGTTCTTGAAACTTTATAGCCTTTATTCTTAATCTTCTTCATCAAAACATCAAACTTAGGAACATCTAATTTTTCTTTTTTGCAGATATCGTGTATTAAATAAAAACCATTAACATCAATTAAAGATTCTTCATATAGTTGTTGAACAAATTCATTTTTAATTCCTTTCAAGAAAGTTTTATCCCACAATTGTCCTTCCCACCATTGTCTTTGTTGTTTCAAAAGTTCATTGCATTTTTCTTTTCCTTTTTCGCATCTAAAGAAAACTCTCATATAGTGATCCTTAGAATATGATAAAATTGGGATTAGAGCTTTGTCATACATCATTCCGAAGTTCTGGCAGAATTTAATTAAAATTCTTAGTCCATTTTCATGCATATTCGAATCTTTTAAAGGTTTAATTCCATACTTTCTTCTGCAGGCATTAGGAAATGTTCCTGATAAAGCAGAAGTGTCGGTTGCTGTTACTGCAAGTATTCCGTTTCTTGCAATTCTTTTAACAGCCGAATCTAAAAAAGGACCGGGATAACCAAAAGGGTCAATATCAATATAATCAAAACCTCTGCTTTCCAATAAGAATAAGTTTGCATCTTTATTTTCAACATCAGCTTTAACTTTGTTTAGTTTTAAATTATCTTTAATTAATAGGACGGCTTCTTCTGAATGGTCATTCATTGTTAATGTTTCAACATTACATTCTTTTAGAATTCTTATTCCTCTAATTCCAGTTCCAGATAAAGGAAGAGCAACATGTTTTGATTTTGATTTGTTAATAACTTCAATTGAAACATCTCTGTTAAGTTGCATAACTGGATTATAGAAAACGGGCAGTTCTTTTGAGATTTTACCTTTATACATATATATAGTTGCTTTTCCTTCAGTTATTGTATCCATAGAACTATATAATATAGTATAATATAAAAAACTATGTTATTAATTTAATTTTACTTCTTTGATTTTCAGGAATTAATATTGTTCCATTATTAATTTCACAAGGAATAGTGAAACGATTTGCAAAATTTACATAAATTGTTGAGTTCTTGTTATCATATAGCTTATTTAATTCTTCAATTTGTTCATCAATGTTAACATATGCATCTAAAGTTGTTTCACATTCTCCAAATCTATGTATTATCATTCCTTTAGAAGTTACTGTGCTTTCTTTTCTGAAACTATTTCTCAATCTTCTAAGGATTCCGCCATAGAGAATTATTTGTTCTTCTCTATCTTCAACTCCTA
>JAHWHN010000160.1 GCA_019323235.1 Candidatus Woesearchaeota archaeon
TAATATTTATACACTTAAGTCATCTTGATAAGTGCCTTTTACATAGCTTTTAACTTTAGGAACAGAATGTTTCATTGTAATAATTGTACTTTTTTTATTTGGTTTAAGAATTCCTCTTTCAACAAAATCTTCTCTAGGGTGGAAACAAATTGAATCAATTACTGCATTATATCTTAAAATTACTTCATCAGTAAAAGAATTAAAAACTTCTGCATACTCTCCAAAATCGTACATATTGCCATTATGAGTATGTAAATCACTAATAAATCCTTCTCTTTCAACTAAAATACCATGCATCCTAGAATCTATTCTATGATTATTTTTTCTATAAATTGAATAAAGATTCCCATTATGTGATTTTGTTTTAGTAACATCTTTACCCATATGGTATTTTTTATCACTATATAAATCAAGTAAATAAGAATCTTCAAAATTTTCATCTTCATCATTCCAATTTGTAACTAATGCAAATAATGAATTATTATGTTCAAATAATGATGAAATTCCATGATTTTCTTCAATTGTTTTTTTTAAGGTTTTTGGATATTCATAAAGAGAGTCAAAAACACTATAACATAATTTGTTTCTATAAGATAATAGAGCCTCTATTGTGTAAAATTTATGTTCGATTTTTTTATCAGAAAACATTTTAAAGATTACTTCTTGTTCACCATCTATGTAATATAAATCTCCGTTGTTAGAACAAAGTCTATATGCATTATGGGGGCCATCTAAATTAATAATTGATCCATCTAAATCTTTAACCAGAATATTTCCTTGTGAAGTAAAAACTAAGACTTCTTCTAAACTTTTAAAAGATTTCTTTTGATTTTCTTTATCATTTGATTCTAAATCTTTGAATTTATTATAGTATTTTTTCATATAAACAGAAGTTTATTTAATAAGAATATAAGATAGTAATTATATAATAATTATAATTTAGTGTAATTTATTTAAAATTAAGAAATTGTTTTTAGGTTTTAAAGAAATTAAATTAGAATCTTCATAATTCTTATTTAAAATATTAAGATAACAAAAATAATTCCTAGGTTCAATAGATTTCCAAATATTTTTAACACAAATATCATCATTTGGAGATTTCACGTTCTCAAAGAATTCTTCTAGATTTTCAATTCCTCCATTTCTACAAATATTTAATGGATGATTTACAAAACCATTTCTTCTAAAAAATTCATTGTCATTATTATTTTGATAATACTCATTAACAACAGATAAAGGAATTGCTACTCCATATCTGTGAGGTAAGTCTTGAATTCCATCTTTTATCTCTTCAAATTCATAAATCTTAGTATTCCCATCATAGTATTTTAAATTTCCTTTTAACAAATTATAAAACTCTTCTTCTGTACTTTTTGATCTAATTGATTGATTTTTAATTGTATCACTTATTCTATCGGGAGTAACTGAACCGCCTCCATGAGTTACAACTAAAGTTGGTGTATCTTTTTTATAAAATAAACCATCTACATCTAATCCAACATGATCTTCAGTATGTGTTGCATAAGATTCTTGATTTAGAAAATGGTCGTTATTAACTTTAGTTCTTGCATAAATAAGTTCTGGCATAGTTAAAATATGGGAATCTTTTTCATAGAGATTAAATGCTAATCTAAAATTTTCATCTAAAGTATTATTATTAGTACAAACAGAGTCTTCAATCTCATCTAGAGGGAGATAATTATTGAAAATTTCTTTATATTTATCCTTATTATATTCAAATGTTTTTTCCAAATCCTTAAACTTATCAAAGAATTGCTTCATGTTTTCTCCAAAATTCCTGCATCTACAAAATCTTGTCTAGAGTGAAAGCACATGGCTTTGATAGGACTGGATTCTTTAGTAATTACTTCATCAGTAAGAGTTTTGTAAATTGTATTTCCAGATACATCATATAGTTCATTATTATGAACTGCTAAATTATAAGTTGGAAGTATTCTATGTTTAATTTTTTTCTTAGGCTTAACAAAATGCCCCACGCTATAGCTTATAATATCATTTCCTTCTGTTAAATAAATAAGGTCTTCATTAAATGATACAATTTTTTTAATTCTTGTTTTATCTTCAAGTTCTCTCTGTTTTGAAAATATCTTGTCGTTCATAATTACAAATAATTCTTTTTTATGAAAGCATAAATCCTTAATTCTATTCTCTTGATCAATAAATATTTGATTTTTAAGAGTGTCATATACTCCAGGATATTCTCCACAATCATATAACCATCCATTATAAGAATAAAGTGATTCAATCCCTCCATCTCTTTTAGAAATAATTTTATTTGTAAGTGTTTCTATTATTTTTTGATTGTATCCAGCATCATACAAAATTCCTTTATGAGAACATAATGAACGAACATCATCATCTCTTTCTCTAATAATAATATAAGTTTTATTATCAAAATCTTTCATAAATATTTTTTTACCTGTGGAATAAACTAATACTTCTTTTTCAAGATCTGATTTATCATTATTATCTAAATTTAGCGTTGATTCCATATCCTTAAACTTATCAAAATAAGAAATCATGTTCTCGCCTCCAGAATTCCTTGTTTTACAAAATATTGTCTAGGGCAAGAAGTCATACTAGTAATATTCGTTCCTTTAAATACTACTTCATTAGTGAAAGAATCATATATCTCACTGCTACAAACACCAAATAGTCTTCCTTCATTTGAACATAATAAATATATTCCATCCTTTTTTTCTGTAAAAATTTCATTATTAAAAGTATCTAATATTTTTTTATTATATCCAGCATCATATAATTTTCCTTCATGTGAGCATAATGAACGTATTACTTTACCTCTTTCTGCGATCACTTCATTACTAAACGTATTGAATATTTTTCCATCATATCCTGCATCATATAATTTACCTTCATGTGAGCATAATGAAAATGTTGCATTATTTCTTTTTGCAATTCCTATATTCTTAAAAGTTTCAAATATATCTTGATAATATCCAGAATCATATAATTTTTCGTTGTGTGAACAAAGATTATGAACTCTATACTCTCTTTCTGCAATTACTTCATCACTAAATGTATCTAATATTTTTCCATCATATCCTGCATCATATAATTTTTCATTATGAAAACATAATGCAAGAACATGACGGTCTCTTTCTTTAATTTTTATAAAAGTACCATCTTCGTCAAGAACTTTAATAATATTTTCATCAGCAAAAACTAAAACTTGTTCTAGATTATTTTTCTTATTTTTAGGTTTTGGTTTTCCAGTTAAATTCAAACATCCAAACTTATCAAAATATGGTTTCATCTTACCTCTTCTAAATAAAGAAGTAAAATTATTATAAGAAAACAATTATAATATTATTATAATTATTAGAACTAAAAAATACTTTTTGAATCTGAATTTAATAAACCCCATAGTGCATTATCATAAGATAAAACTAATTCTTGGTTTTTACTTCTTTTTAACAGCCCATTGTCTAAAATTAAATCACTATTCTCTAATTTTTTAATAACATCTTTGTATTCTTCATCACCAATTTCTTTAAGCAATAAACCCCATAAACAATTAGTATGGGCATAAATACTATTATCTTCTCTTTTGTCATCTTTATACAGAACTCTTTTAACTAAGCCATCATTATAAAAAAAACTAAGTTTGATATTTTCTACTAACTCTTTAACCTCATCATCTTTTCCAATTTCCTTAAGAAAAAAACCATACCATAAATTATCACTCAATTGAAACTTATGAGGAGGTCTAACTGATCTATAAGGTCTTACAAAACCATTTTCTTGTTTTAACTCTTCTAATTGTTCATAACTTTTAGAATAATCCTTACCTAGTTTTTTCTCTAAAATACCTCTTAGAGAAATTTCACTTGAACGATGACTTTTATATATTTGAGAATAAATTTCTTCTTTCTTTTCTTTATTATCCAAACTTAAACCTAAAATGCATTTAAATTCTTCAGAAAACTCTCTTTCTTTAACTTCATTACTATTAATTATAGAATAAACATCACCATTATTATATAGTCCTTTATCAAAAACATCTCCAAAAACTTTGTAACTTTTTTCCTTCATATTATTTTTTTCAAGAAGCAAACCATATAATGCATTGTTGGCAACGTAAGAATCTTTATTTGATTTATTTTTCTTCAAATCATAAAAATTATCCAATAATTCATATTTAGAAGTAGCATAATCTTTTTCACCGGAATAATCTTTTAGAAATTTATCTAAACTATTAATTATCTTCTTTGGATCAGTCATATACTAGATATAGATGTAAAGTTATAATACCTTAATTATATAATTATTATAATATTATGAATTATTTTTCTATAAACAATTTTTTATAATCCTTCGATAATCTACCATCTCTATCACTCATTAATAAAAGAATTTCAGCTCTTTCTAGTATTTCTCTATTCTCGTGTTGATTACCTTTATTTAGAATTTGACCTTTAAGCAATTCATATCTGTTAATAGGACCAGAACTATTTCCATCTACAATCTCTTGACCATGACTTTGTTTTTCAATGATATTGTCTAATATTTTGTTGGAATTATATGATCTAGAACCATATTCTGTTTTTTCATAAGTCTTAATACCTTGTTCTTTACAAAAATCATTTAAAGTTCTTTCAACGTGGTCTTTATCAAACATAGTTCTCAAATAAATTATTTCAATATAATCAGTGTTTTCAGATGCTTCTTTAAATTTATCATATAAATCATAAACAGTATCTTTAATTTCTTTTTCACTATATTTATTTTCTTTTAATTTGAATGTAAAATATGCTTCAGCCAGAGGATAAAATATTCTTGCATCCTCTCTTGATATTTTTTTGTCATCAACTTGTTTATCTATAAAATCGTTTAGATAATCTTCGGTAAAATCATGTTTATTGTCAAATCGTTCATGTTCTTCACAAATATGTTTATATATCTGTTCGGAGGAATATTTTTGACTTAAAAAATATGTAGTAATAGCTTTATTATTTAATATATATGACTTTGATTTTTTAAGAACATCTTCAAGTCCAACATTTCCAGGATTATCATCAAATTCTTCTCTAAATACTTTTTTAATGAACTCAGTATCTTCATAATCATAATGCTTATATCCAAATAGATATGCGTAAGCACCATTTAAGCCATTTCTTTCTAATTCTTTTCTTTTAGATTCGTGTTGATAGAATTCAATATTATCTCTTCTTTTAGATTCTTGTAAATCCATATAATTCTTTGCTAAAACCCCAGAAAAAATCACTCCAGCTGTGCCAAGAGTTATTAATTGAAGTTTAATAGCATTTTTTAAAGTAAAAAATTTCTTTTTTTTCTTAATTTCTTTTTTAGTAAATGGTTTATCAGGATTTTCTAATCTTTCAAAATCTTCTAGAACTTCTTCAATTGATTGATATTTATCTTCTTTGTGAGTTAAACATTTCTTAATTATTTGTTTATACATCTCTAATTTTTCTTCATTCTCACCATCAAGTTTTATTTCACTAATTCTTTTATTTAATAATTCTTCATATTTTTCATATTGGAATTTATTTCTTGAATCTAGTAAAGAATTTTTTCTATCTATATAATCAACAGCGTAAACATTACCTTTTTCAGGTTTATCTTCAATTTCAATAACTCTTTTACCAGTTAAAGAATAAAACATATTAACACCCATTGCATAAATATCATCTCTCTCATCATACATTTCGGGATATTTTTCATTAAACTCTGGAATAATCTTAGGATTTACAATATAATGTCCGCCAGCAGTACATCTACTAACTTCAACAATCTTATCATCTTCTTCAAAATAAGTTTTACTTTCTTCTAATAAATTTTCTAAATTAATATTTAACTCTTCAGATTTTTTTCTTAATTCTTTACATCTCCGACTAGTTTTCATTCCCAATACTTCAGAGGCTCTACCTAAACTTCCTTCTTTAAGAACAGCTCTTTCAATATATCTTTTTAAAATATTTTTCTTAGTCCCAGCATTACCTAAATCAATAACTGTTCCTTCAACATTTCCATTATTTGAATGGACTATAATATTCCCTCTGTTTAGGTCTCTATGTAAAATTCCTTGTGAATGTAAATAATTTAATGCTTCAGAAACATCTTTGAAAACTTTAATCCAATCATTTAAGGAATAATTAAATCTTTTTTCTCCTCTCTTTGGGTTTTCTTTTCTAAATTCTTCATTTAATTTTGATTTTGGATTAACAATACTTTCTAAATCATAACCATCAACTTTATTTTCAATAATTGCAACACCATCTTTACCAAATTCTTTTAAATCTTTATAATTCATTATTTGACTAAGATGATTTTTTTCTAAATTTCTAATCTTAATAACTAAATCTAATTCTCTTTCAGAAGTATAACCTCTTCTATGGTGGGTTCTACCATTATTATTACTTAATTCGTTTCTTGGTTTATCTATTTTAACAATTCTATTAGGTTCTAAACTTTCATCTATAACATTTGTTTGTTTATCAAAAACAGCTTCAAAAACAAATCTAGTTCCCCCTTCTTCTAAAAAAGAAATATTTCTAAGGTTTTGTTCTTTAACTAAATTTTTATATAATCCTTTTGGCATTAAACCATTTTCAACAAAATCAGGATATTCAGTTTTATCTTTATTTAATTCACCAACTGCTTTAACCACAGCTCTTGAAAGTTCTAACTCATCTTTAAGTTTTCTTTTTGGCATCATAATTTCTCTTTCTGATCTTGAATATTTTACAGAGAATAAATTATTTTGATTTTCTTCTATCACATTTTCTTCTCTTTTTTTCGTTTAGCCATTTTCTATCACTTTCTAATATTATTTCTTAAGACTTCGTAATCTTCTGGACTCATAGTATCTTGATATTTTTTAAGAACATCTTGAGGATTTACATTACCATTCAAATCATCAATTACTTCATCCATGTTATTATAACCTTTGTCAGTTAAAGTTAAACTATTCTTCATAATTTTCTTGAAAATATTATAGATGTATTTATCTTCTTCATTAGATTCTATTTCATTAATTCTTTCTTCAAGTAAATTTTCATATCTTTCATAATCAAAAGAACCATCTTCATTTAGTAAGGATTCTTCAGTTCTATAGTCAATTGCATAAGAACGTCCTCTCTCAGGTAAATCATCTAATTCAATAATTCTTTCACCAGTTAAAGCAAAGTATAAATTAACACCGAAAGCGTAAATGTCTGATTGTGCACCATATTGACTAAACTTACCTTTATTAAAAGCAGGTATTAATCTAGGATCTGCAATAAAGTGTCCTCCGGCAGTACATCTACTTACATAAACATCATTATTCTCAAATAAGTCTTGACTCTTTTTAAGTAATTCTTCAACATTAATTTCAAATTTATCAATATATTTTTTCAATTCTTCAGAATCATTTTCTGGACTTAAATTTAATTCAAATGAAGTTTCTTCTAAAGAACCAGTTTTAACAATAGTTCTTTCAATATATTTTTTATAAATATCATCAGTCTTACCAGCATTACCTAAATCAATAATTGTTGCTTTAATATTTCCAGAACAATCCTTATTAATCATAATATTTTTTCTATTCAAATCTCTATGATATACATCATTTTTATGTAAATGATTTAGTCCTTTAGCAACGTCTTGAAATACTTGGTACCAATCTGATGTTGAGAATTTCCAATGTTCTTTAGAATATTCTTCTTCAGAATCTCTTTTTTGAATTTCCTCTAATTTCTCAAATAAATCATCAACTTTATTTTTATCAATATTTGGTTCAACAATTTTTTCTAAAGTTCTACCTTTAACTTCTTTTTCAATAGTGACAATATTTCTTTTATTTAAAGAACTATGAAACGGTTCATGATCTATGTAATTAATTAATCTAACAATATTATTTTCTTCTACATCTGGAATGTTTAGAATTGTTTCTAATTCTTTTGCTGAGTTATAACCACGTTCAATGTGAAGTTTTGCATTATTTTTATCAAGTTCTGTTTCAGGGATATCTACTTTAATTATGTGATAATTATCTTCTCCAACTTTACCTCTGAAAATTCTTCTAGTCCCACCTTTTCCGACAAATTCTATTTCTTGGTAATCTTGTTTAAACATAAGTTCATCATATAATTTTGTTGTCATATCTCCTTTTTGAGAATAATCATCTTGGTCATAGACAAAGTCAGGATATGAATTAAGATTCACAATTTCATCTAATAAAAGCATCATATATTCATACTTTAGTCTATACTCTCTATATTGCGTTCTTCCGAATTCAAACATAGTTGGTCTAAATTTTTTTCTTAATAATTCAAGAAATGTCTTTTGAGTTTTATATCTGGCAATTTCTGGGAAATCATTATGTGAATGTTGATTTGTGTTTTCATAAATTCTCATTCTTAGAGTTTTATCTTCATATGTAGTGTCATAATATAATTCAAAATTAATAAAATCATTTTTAATAAAACCAACAAACTTTTTACGTGTTAATCTTGATGTATCAAGACTTGTTTTTAAATCTTGAATAGTTTCTTCTAATTTAAGAGGTGGAGAATATTTGCTAAATACATTTATTCCTTTTTCTTTAAGCTCTGAAAAATCAGGTTTTTTAAGATGTCCTTCTTTTATGGAATCAATGACTGTTTTTCTCATTACATCATCAACCATCATTTCTAAAAGATATTCACATTCTAACCCAGATGATTTTATACTTCTATCAAATTCAATAATCTCTTCTAATGGCCATAGTCTTCTAGTTATTCTTTCATATTCATCTTCTCTTTCACGCATTAATTCAATATCGATTTTATTCATTTTATTAATTATTTAATATTCCTTTTCTTAATATTTGATACTGTTCTTTTGACATTTTATCTTTCATTTGTTCTAAAGTCTCAAGAGCATCATCTTGTGTTTTATCAAATCTAGCACCCTTCAGATCTGAAATTAATTCATCAATACTACCATAAGGTTTTTTCGCAAAAATATTATCATAGCCTATTAATTCATCATTACCATCTTCTCTAAATTTCCATTCACTAGTTAGACATTTCTTGATTATTTGCTTATATTTATCTAACTTGTAGTCTTCTCCATCAGAAGTCATATTTTCTAGAGATTTATCTAATAAGTTTTCATAAGCTTTATAGTCAAAATCACCATTTTCATCAAGTAAAGATTCTCTAGTTTCATAATTAACAGCGTATGGATTTCCTTCCATAGGTCTATCTTCTATTTCAATAATTCTTTTACCAGTTAAGGCATAATATAAATTAACTCCAATTGCATAAATATCTTGGTTGGCGTTTTGTACTGGTTCTTGTAATTCATTTCTTCTTTTAACAAAGGATTTATTTTTATTAAAAATTGGAATGTCTTCAGGTCTAGCAATAAAGTGTCCTCCACCAGTACATCTACTTACATAACTTTCTTCATTATTTGAATTATTACATTTACTTTTTTCATTTAATTTACTTAAATCAATTCCATAAGTGTGAGCTAAAATTTTAATCTCATCAACATTCATGTTTAAATAATTAGCAGCTTCATCTATACTACCTCTTTCTAATAGGGCTCTTTCGAAATATTTTCTATCCATGTCTTCTTGAGTTGCAGCATTACCTAAATCAATTATTGTTGCTTTAATATTACTTTTACCATTATCCTGATAAATTGTTTTAGTATTTTTAAGTTCATTAACTGTTTCAACATTATACTCATCATTTATTATGATGTTGCCTCTATTCAAGTCTCTATGGTTTAAACCATTTCTATGTAAATGTCTAACTCCAATAGCAACATCCATGAAAACTTTATTCCAATCATTCAATGAATATTTTTTAATATCATTATTTTTTTGAGATTCTACAACATACTCTAAAGTCTTTCCTTTAATTTCTTCTTCAATTGTTACAATGCCTTCTTCGTTGAATTTACTTTTTAGATCAACATAACCTAAAAATCTAGCAAGGTTATTTTCTGAAGCATTAGAAATTCTCAAAATATTTTCTAATTCTTTTGCTGAGTTGTAACCTCTCTTAACGTGACTAATTGCAGCACCATTTTTCAATTTATCCTGAGGGATATCAACTTTGATAATTTCTGTGTAGTTATCACTAATTTTACCTCTAAAAATATATCTAGTTCCACCTGTTGCAATTAATTCTAAATCTTCATAATTTCTTTCTGAAATAAGATACTCAAACAATTGCGGAGACATTTTATTATCAAGAACGAAATCAGGATAAGCAAAAGCTTTTTTCAAATCATCAATAGCTTCATCAAAAGTTTTTTCATTAGAACCAATTCTTACTGATATTTCATCAATATCTCTAATTACTTTGTATCCTTTATTTTTAATTTCTTTAGCAATTCTATTTAGTCTTTTTTCAACAAGTTCTGGTTTTTCTATAGAAACTTTTTCTTTATTAATTTGAACTTTAACTAATTTATCTAAGTCATAGAAAGTCTTAATTTCAATACCTTTATTACTTATTTTACCAATAAATCTTTTATCTTCTTTAACTGCTGAATTAGCACTATCTCTTAATTCATCTAATCTTTCTTCTATGTTTCTATAGTTAGAATTTTTTTCAAAAGTTTCTAAGTCATCAATTAAAAGTTTTAAATCTTCTAATTTTAAATCAGAAACATATCGACCTTTTTTTCTTTCTCTATTAAATTCATCAATATTTAATTCTAGAGTCTCAGCCAAGATCTGTTCCAAACTTCCCTCTTGTTTAGTTTTCTCTTTCAATTTAATATTTCTTTTAAAAAAACTCATTTTGGTTCAATGGAATATAATCTAGTTCCTATTTTACTAATAGTATGCAGTTCTAATATATAAATGTTGTGTTTTTTAATCACTGAAGAGTGGTAAAAACAAAAATCCGCAATAAATCTGCCATTTTATTTATAAATAACTCATTTAAATTCAATGAAAAACTATATAAACATAGTAAATTAACATCAAATATGACTTATGAATTTCTAGACCATACTGCTGATGTTGGAATTAAAGCATCAGGAGATACATTGGAAGAAGCATTTCAAGAGGGAGCAAAAGCTCTTTTTGATGTAATGGTAGATATAACAAAAGTAGAACCAATTGAGGTAATTACTTTTGAAGTAGAAGCAGGTTCAATTGAATCATTATTTATCGAATTTTTAAATTATCTTTTAGCGATGAAAGATATTAATGAAGCAGTTTATTCAGAATTTCAAGTAGAAATAAACAAAGAAAATGATGTTTATACTCTAAAAGCAATAGCTAGAGGAGAAAGATTAGATTATGATAAACACGAAATTAGAACAGAAGTGAAAAGTGCAACTTATCATGGTTTAAGTTATGATGAAAAAACAAATACTTTGATAACAGTTTTAGATGTGTAGAGGCAAAAATGGATATGAAAAAATTAATACCAAAAGAAACAAGTAAGAACAAATACGTAATGGAAGTTCACGGGGAAATGAGAGTTCCTGGAATTATTTATGCTAATCAAAATATTTTATCACAATTAACAGAAGATATAAAACAAGGGAAAGAGTGGAATGCTTTAAGACAAATTTACAATGTAGCTTGTCTTCCTGGTTTAGAAAAAGCCTCAATTGCAATGCCAGACGTACATCCAGGTTATGGTTTTTGTATTGGTGGAGTTGGAGCTTTCAACACTGAAGAGGGAGTTATTTCTGTTGCAGGTGTTGGTTTTGATATTAATTGTGGTGTAAGAACAATAGTTCTTCCAATAAAAAGATCAGATATTTCTAAAGAAGACTTAACAAAACTTGCAGATGAATTATACAAAAAAATTCCAGCAGGTTTAGGAAAAAAAGGAAAGTTAGAATTAACAGAATCAGAAATTGATGAATTATTAGTTAAAGGTTCAGAATTTGTTATTGAAAGAGGTTATGGATTTAAAGATGATTTAAAACATACTGAAGAAGAAGGTAAAGTAAAAGGAGCAGACCCAAACAACGTTTCTAAAATGGCAAAACAACGTCAATTCAAACAAGTTGGTACACTTGGATCTGGAAACCATTATTTAGAATTACAAGAAATTTCTGAAGTATATGATGAAAAAATTGCAAAAGCTTATGGTTTAGAAAAAGGACAATTAATTGTAAGTATCCATTGTGGAAGTCGAGCATTAGGACATCAAATAGGTACTGATTATTTAAAAGAATTAGAAGAAGCTGCAAAAAAATATAACATTCCAATAAGAGAAAAAGAACTAGTATGTGCTCCATTCCAATCAGAAGAAGGACAAAAATATTTTTCAGCAGTAAATGCTGGAGTGAATTGTGCATTTGCAAACAGACAAGTAATTTCTCATTTAACAAGACAAGTAATAAATGAAGTATTAGGAATTGGTGAAGAAGAAATTAAAACTTTATATGGTGTAGGTCATAATACTTGTAAATTAGAAATCCATAATGTTGATGGAGAGAAAAAAGAAGTTCTAGTACATAGAAAAGGTGCTACAAGAGGCTTTGGACCTGGCAGAGAAGAAGTTCCTGAAAAATATAGAAAAGTAGGACAACCAATTATCATAGGTGGTTCAATGGGAACAGAATCTTATATCTTAGCTGGAACAGAAAAAGGAATGGAAGAATCTTTTGGTAGTGTTTGTCATGGGGCTGGAAGAGTTAAATCAAGATTTCAAGCAAAAAATGATTATAAATCTGAAACAATATTGGAACAATTAACAAACAAAGGAATCCTTATTAGAGCTCATTCAATGAAAGGTTTAGTTGAAGAAGCTCCTCAAGTTTACAAAGACGTTACAGAAGTAATAAATGTAATGAGTGATGTAGGACTGGCAAAAAAAGTCGTCCAGATGAAACCAGTTATTGTAATCAAAGGTTGAATGCTTGAGCTGAAAGCGAAACATTCCTCGTAGCGCACAGCCGAAACTGTGCGTATGGATGAAACTAGTTATTGTAATTAAAGGATAATTTTTTAAAATTTATTTTCTATTTTTTCGTTCAATTGTAAGAAATCTTTCGTCTTTATTCCAGTAATTAGAAATTACTTCTTTAAGTGGATGTTCTATTAAAGGAGAGTTAATTCCCCATCTGGATCTAACTCTTCCATTGCCAACATAAACTCCTGCATGTCTTCTTATTGAATCAATTATTCCTGGAACAGAATAAACAATAATATCTCCAACTTCTATTGAACCTTTCGAAAAATCAAAATATTCATATCCTCTTTCTTCTAATTTCAAATTAAAGTTTCTTCTTCCAAACTCTTTTTTTTGTTTTGGAATATTCAAACAATACATAAAACAATTTTGTCCATTTGGTTCTTCTATTACTTCAAATTCTTGTGGAAGAAATGGGATTAATTTTTCAAATAAATGTTTCATATAAAATCGAGAATCTGTAAACACTGCAAATTTTGTTAATTCTTCTTCAAGCAAAGAGGGTTTTTCACATAAAGCAATTCCTTCTAAAGTTAAATCCCCAGGCTTCGGATTAAAATAAGATGGTGGTAAAACTTTCCATATATTTGAATAAAAACAACTTGCTAATTTCATAAAGTAAGGAAGTTAAATATTACTTAAAAATCTAATGGGAAATTAATTGAAGAAATATTTGAAGAATTTCTAATTTTATTATTTCTCAAGTTGACCCATTAAATTTAATAATGAATAAATTAATTTGGTGTTATGGAAAGATATCATGGAATTATAGTGGATGTAAGTCAGAAAGATGAGTCCATCTTTCATAATTTGAAAATTCTAGGACAAAAGAAAACAGAGGATGGTGAGTGGACACTATATAAAATTGGAGTAGAAACAGATAAAATTGATGAAATTTTAAAAAAACTCCAAGAAAATATGGTAGAAGGATTTTATTTTCATTTCTATAAAAATAAGGAACTAATTGTAGTTTTCAAAAGGAGAATTTTCAAAGTTAAAATAGATAAATCAACCTGGAATAAAATTATTGAATATGGAAAATCTTTAAACATTCCTGAAGAACAATTAGATTTCTATCCTTGTAGAATTGAAGATGAAACTTATTAGTTTCAGAAATTCAATTTAATAAATATTAAAAACTATTTTTAAAAGAACCATACTTTTATTCTGAACATAATCTTTCCAAAAGATTTATATATATCTTTTCCAATAATTTGCTTTAATGAAGAGTAAAAAAGTATTTGTGGGGGTATTATTAGTTCTATTGTTATTACTTTCAACTACTTTGGTATTAGCTGCTTCTAGTGCAAGAGTCTATGGAAATTTAGATACTAACTTATTAGATGGTAAACAAATTACTTTTCAAAAAGATCAAAAATTTGTTGGGAAATCAAAAATTGTTGGAAGCTCTTATGGTATACGAGACCCCATCATTCTTAATGGTTTAACTTTTGGAGATAAAGTTCAAATTCACATTGAAGGAAAATATGTTGGAATATTAGATATTAATTCTAAAATCATTGAAAAGAATTTAAGAGCAAGACATTTAGTTTCCGAAATTATGTCTGGAAAATCAGAAGATGTAGTAATTGATCCAGAACAATATGCAAAAAGTAAAAAAGGATTGTTTTATATGATTATGTCAGTATTAGTATTTGCTGGTTTCTTGGCAACAGGTTTAGTATTTGCTGTAAAATCTGGAGTTATTAGAGATGAAGGAAATTTCTTAAGCAAATTTAAAATACCTTCACAAAATAAATCAAATGATTTTGGAAGTCAACAATATGAAGATACAACTCAACAATCTCAATTTGATGATGAAACACATCCTCACGAAAATTCTCAATCTTATGCAGAATTAGGAATTTCACAACAAGCTGCAGATTCTTTAAGACATTATTATGAATATTATAAACAACAAGGTTATGATGATGCTCATATTAGAGAAGCTTTAATCAAAGCTGGTTGGAAAAGAGAAGTTCTAGACAAAATACTATAATTAAATAAAAAATTCTTTCCGTTCTGGGTAAAATTTTCTTTCAAAAAGTTTATATCATCACTTCAATTCTTTTCGTTCTGGATAAACTTTTCTTTCAAAAAGTTTATATACTTCAATTCTTAAGAATTAACCATGGCTATTATAACGAAAGTAAAAGCAAGAGAAATTTTTGATTCTAGAGGTAATCCAACAATTGAAGTAGATATCTCAACAAAAGATGGTTTATTTAGAGGAATGGTTCCAAGTGGAGCCTCAACAGGAATCCATGAAGCTTTAGAATTACGTGATGGAACACAAAGATTTAGTGGAAAAGGAGTTCAAAAAGCAGTTGATAATGTTAATAATATATTAGCCAAAAAATTAATTGGAAAAGATTGTACAAATCAAAAAGAATTAGATCAACTAATGATTAATTTAGATGGAACTAAAAACAAAAGTAAACTTGGAGCTAATGCAATTTTAGGATGTTCAATAGCAATTTGTAAAGCTGGTGCTTACTCAAAAGGTTTACCTTTATACACTTATATTTCAAAGTTAGCTGGAAACAGAAAAGTAGTAATGCCTGTTCCAAGTTTTAATGTAATTAATGGTGGAAAACATGCAGGTAATAAATTAGCTATGCAAGAATTCATGTTACTTCCAATTAAAGCAAGAGATTTTAGACACGCAATGAGAATGGGTGTTGAAACATATCACAATCTTAAAAAAATTATCAAAGAAAAATATGGTGTTGATTCAGTAAATGTTGGTGATGAAGGAGGATTTGCTCCACCTTTACAAAGCAACGAAGAAGCACTAGAACTACTACAAAAAGCAATTAAAATTTCAGGTTATGATGGTAAAATAAAAATTGGAATGGATGTAGCAGCTTCTGAATTTTATGAAAATGGAAATTATAATTTAAATTTTAAAGGTAAAGACCCTGAATTAAAATCAGGAAAACAAATGATTAAATTTTATGAAAAAATAATTAAAAAATATGATATCATTTCAATAGAAGACCCATTTGATCAAGATGATTTTGAATCATATTCTGAATTAACAAAAATTGTTGGAAATAAAGTTCAAATTGTTGGAGATGATTTACTAGTTACAAATGTTGAAAGAATAAAAACAGCAATTGAAAAAAAATCTTGTAATGCTTTATTATTAAAAATAAATCAAATTGGAACCATTACTGAAAGTATTGATGCATTCAAACTTTCTAAACAAGCCGGCTGGGGTGTAATGGTAAGTCATAGGTCTGGCGAAACTGAAGATTCTTTTATTGCAGATTTAGTGGTAGGTTTAGGTTCTGGTGAAATAAAAACTGGAGCTCCATGTAGATCTGAAAGATTAGCAAAATACAATCAATTATTGAGAATTGAAGAAACTCTAAAAAGTCCTGCATATGCTGGATTAAGATTTAGAGAAACATAAAATGACAAGAAGAGGACAAGTAACTATATTTTTAATTTTAGGAATTTTGATTTTGGGATCAATGTTTTTTCTTTATTCCTATTCTACTAAATTAAACGATCAAAGTATTAAAAAAAATAAAAATGCTGCAATGGATATAGATAAATTAAAAAGACAAATTTCTGTTGAAATGCAAAGTTGTTTTGATGAAGCAGTAAGGGATGGAGTAGATTTACTTGGTGAAAATGGCGGGTATATTCCAAAAGAATTTAATCATGAAACAAAATATAATCATAAAATAAACATTACTGGAAACATTGAAAAAAATCCAAGTAATTATCTAATGGGAAGAGATGATAGTTATATTCTTTATTTTAAAAATCATGATAAATTTTTATCAGTTTGTAAACATCTTCCAGAAGTAACTTTCCTAAAAGATGAAGACTATGGTTGTACAAAACAACTTTCTGATTTCTTCTCAATATCTTGTAACAACTCTGTGCAAAATAGATTGGAAGAAGTAGTATTATCTTTTTTTGAATCTTGTATAATTAATACAACTCAAGACATTCCAGGATTTACTTTAGAACACGAAGATGTAAGAAAGATGGAAATAGTTTCTGTCTTTGCACCAAATGCAATTGAATTTTTCTTAGATGGAGATTTAATTATGAGATCTGAAAAAAGTAATGAAGTAATTACTTTGCCAGGTATAAACTCATTCATATATCCAATTGGATTGAAATCTTTTTATTCAAGAGAATTCAAAGATGCATTAGAAAAAGAATGTTTAGATGAAACTTATGACTTTAAAGAAAATTTAATTCAGTTATTTTTAAATGGTGTTTTTCAAGATGCAACTTATGATTCTTATTTAGTGAGTGAGAGAATTTTTGATGGAAAACTATATGATATTATTAATTTTAAATTAGATGCATCTTTTACAGATACTGGTTATTCAGGAAATTATTTTTATTTTACTTTTGCTAGAGAAAATAGAGAACCAGTATTAACAAATCCTTTTATGAATCAAACACATGTTAAATTTACAGTTTACGACCCTGATGAAGATTTAATGGACTTAATACTAATTAAAGGAAATGAGCAAAAAGTGATTTTAGAGAATATAACTTCTGGAGAATATACTTACAAACCTTCTTCTGAAGTTGATGCAGATGGGTTTAAAATTACTGATGGGCATTTAGATGTTGTTTATTCAAAATCAAGTTAAACATATACTTTTAAAAATATGTTTTTGGCATTATAATCATTTATATATTAACAATGTGTGATTAACAAAGGGGAGATTACTTTCAAAAACAAAACATTTATATATGGAAGTAACGGAAATATAGGAAAGGTGAGTTTAATGAAAAAAGGGGTACTGCTTTTAATGGTCTTTTTATTGTCATTAATTGCATTAAATAGCATATTTGCGGCTGATATTAATACTTATAATTTTGATAATGATACCCAAAGAGTTAGTATTCAAGGTTTATCTAAATTTAATAAAATATCTACTGAGAACTCTGTTGGTGGATTATTAGCAGATTTAAGATCTTCAACTCCTTTGTATTCTGGAATTTTATTGGGAAGTAATGCTTATATTATTTCTGATAAAACTGAATCCGTTTTTGGTTTTTTAAATTATCCTGAAGTCTCTCTAGAAGAGCTTAGTAATGTAAAGTTTACTATTGATGATGCATCTAATGAAGGTTTTGAAGTTTTTGCGTTTGAAAAATTCTTTAAAGGTTATGATCAGTCTTACCAATTAACTTTAGGTAATGAAAACTATCCTGTTGAAGCTTTTGTAAATGGTGATTTGATAATTCCTGGCCCTAATGATGTTTCGGGAATTTTTATTGATGAAGAATTAACTTCATTATGGGTAACTTCTGATTCAGATTTTTCTACTATTGGTTTTGGTAGTCTTACTGATAGTGTCGATGATGAAGAAGACTTTTCAAGAATTATTTATTTAGCTGAAGATGATACTTTGTATTTCGATAGAAATTTAATTATTAAAGATGATACTATTGGAAGAGAAGTTAATTTCGGAGAGTCTTTTGCAATATTAACAAGAATTCTGTCTCGTGAGGGTGGTGTTTATTTATCAGGTAATAGATATTCTAAAGAACAATGTTTAGCACTTGGTGGTTCTGTTGTAAATATCAATGAGCATCTTATAGTTACTGATAGTTTTATTGGAGATGGTAATGATTTTTGTTACTTCAAAGGTTCTGAATGCCCGAGTGGTTGGAACTCTTATTTAGAATGGGTAGTTACAGAAGGTAAAACTTGTGATTTTCAAGATTTAATATCATCTATTGAAAGTAATGATGCTAATACTTTATCTTGTCCTGAATGTGACTATAGCTGTAAAGTTTTAGGAAGTAGTGGAGAAATAGTCCCTTCAATTAATTATTGTTCAACTGCAATTCCTTATGAGCATGAAGATTTTTATAGAACAGTATTAAAAGTTAGGTCTGCTGAATGTTATGCCAATGTAGTAGGGAGGGTTTGTAGATGAATTTTAAAAAACTGTTTATGGTACTGTTTGTATTTATATTATC
Organism: Candidatus Woesearchaeota archaeon; assembly: GCA_019323235.1. Classification (GTDB taxonomy): domain Archaea; phylum Nanobdellota; class Nanobdellia; order Woesearchaeales; family JABIAG01; genus JAHWHN01. The sequence continues at coordinate 18,900 of JAHWHN010000160.1, forward strand.
TTTATCATTAGTATTCGCTTTAGATTTTAATTTTAATTCAGGGATATCTAGGATTAACTTAAATCAGGGAGAATTCGATTCTGTAAGATTGATTGTTTCAGATTTATCAAAAGGTCCTATATTACTTGCTGATTTAGTTTCTTCATCACCTACAGATTCATTTATAACTTTGGGTAATAGTAATGTTTTTTTGACTATTGGTACTAATGAACTGGCTTATAATTATATAGGTTCATATTCAAAAGAATTAATTGATGTTAACAAAGATTTTGATGATGAAGCTCAGGTGACTAATAAAAAAACCGTTGATGTATTTAATAGAATTAATTTTGACAATATCTTAGAAATTTCAGATGATGTTTATTTTGGAAACCCAGATCTAATGGGTATTACTGTTTTACAAGGTGATGTTCTCTTGAAAGACAATAACGCTTTAATTGCAAATGATGGAAAAATTGTTTTAAGCACTAGTGGAGAAGAGGTAGTTATTGGTATGTCTGGTTATGCTTTAATGCAAGATAATGTTTGGACATATTTTGAAGGTGAAATTACTGGTGAGACTTTAGAAACATCTAATTCAAATTCTTGGAGGGCTGGAACTGAAAAAGCAAAAGTGCTTATTTTAGCTAATTATGGTCAAGGTTCTGAGTATGAATTATTTTTTGACGATATTAAGTTAGTTGAAGCAGGTTCTGATGAAAATTTAATAATAAATGGTGATGCAGAGGATGGCTCTCTTCCTATGGCTTTCGGTGATGAAGTTGTTTTTACAGTTAGTGATGTTTATAATAGTGGCAGTTATGGATATTATACACAAGGTTATCAAGTTCTACAATCTAATATGGTAGATATAGACACATCTAAAACTTATACTTTGAGTGGTTGGTTTAAATCTGGTGATAATCAACCTGAATTTTCAAATATTTATTTTGGTTTTGTTCCTTATACTGAAGATGAAATGCCAATTTTATCTCAGAATGTAATTGTAGTTCCAGGAACAGAAACTACTTTAAGAAGAGATATTAGAAAAGAAGATACAGAAATTAGATTACAAAATTTAGAAGATTGTGAAAATTGGGTGGGTAATAATCTTAATGAGTGGGTAGCATTTGATATAGGAGATGATTATTCAGATTTACCTAATTTTAATATTAGTAATAAAATACATAGTGTTTATGTTAAGAATGGTATTTGTAGAATTAATTTCACTGATGGCGTTGGTGTAGATGCACCAACAGGAACAAGAGTGAGAGAACATTTATCTGGGGCAACATATCTTTATACTGCAGCATCTAAAGGTGGTGTATCTGATGAAGTTTATGATATTAATACTGGAACAATTACTTATGATGGTGCTGGTAAAATCTTTAACTTTGATGGTGATGTTTTTGTTGCAGGATATAAATTCTCTGAAATTGGAAAGGTTGTAACTCAAGTATTGAATACAAGTTATTTAATAAATTTAAACCACACTGTTCAAGATTGTATTGATGCAGGTGGGATTGTAGTTAATGCGAAGAATATTAAAGATAAGACTTATGATGACTTAGTTGAGTTGGCTGGAGAAACTCAATTAATATGGCCCAACCCTTTAATTGAATTTGATGGTACTGATTTTTGTTGGTTTAATCAACCAAAATGTACTGATGGCTGGAGACCTTATAAAGAATGGAGTATTACTTCCAATGTATTTTGTGATGGTGATCGTAATAATTTGGATCTTATTGATTATTGTAGTCCTGGTTCTTGTAATACAGGAGAACATAAAACTTTTGAAAATAATAGGGAAACTTGTAATTATAGAAAAATTCAGATTTATTGTCATGATGGTGGTTGTGAAAATTGGGCAATGTGGTGTGATGATAAAACATGTCAAGCAGATGTAGTACAAAGAGGTTGTTATTAATGAAATTAAATAAAAATAAAGGATTTGTGAAAATGTTATTTGGTATTTTATTATTAGTAATGTTATCTTCTTTAGTTATTGCTGCACCTTCTAATGCTTTTACTTTTGATTCAGAATATGATTATGTAGAGTCTAAGGGTGATTTCAGTGCGGAAAGATTTGAATTAACTTCTACTACTGAAGGTTTAACGACTATTTTTGAAGGGGAACAACCAATTATTAGAGTGGGTAATGAATTATCTAATTTAGAAATTGAAGCTTCTGAATTCGAAATTAGGTTTAGACCTGAAAATGGTATTTTAAAAATTGGTGATAAAAGAAGTCCAAAATTATCTTTTGAAATCAGAGATTTCTTATCAATTATGGAAATAGGTAATCCTAATTTACTTTCTAACATGGTTGTTTATGATACTTTAGTTTTATCTACTACTACTGGAAATATTGTTTATGATTCTTTATTCGGAAATTTAGTTTTAGAATCTAAAAATGCTAATTCTGGTTTTATTATTAATACTAATATGGGAACTGGATTTATTACTTATGAACCAAAATATGATGAATTTGGTGGAGCGATTATTTTTGAACAAAATGCTTCATTTGAAACTTTAGATTTTACTGCTGATGATTTTTATAATTTAATAGAGGCTTTGAAGAAAGGGTCTCCTTTACATGGTAGAAAACATACTGTTGGTGAATGTGAAAAAGTAGGTGGTACTGCAGTTAATCCGATTTATTTTAAAGAAGGTTTAAATGATACTGAAATAAAAGCATTACCTGCACTTTATGATGGTACTGATGTTTGTTGGATTAATGGAGGTTCTGTTTCAGGTTGGACTATGCTAGAGAAGTGGACTTTAACAAGAGAAAATTATTGTTATGGTGGAAATCCTGAGTGTAGAATTGATTGTGGTGCAGGAACTGATCGTCCAATGGGTGAACATCCATTTAATTTAAAGAATACAATTGAGCACTGTTATTGGTACTATGGCCATACTAATAGTGATTGGGATGATGATGATAATTGTGATAGAAGTCATGCTAGAAATTGTTACGCAATAGTATTGTCAGGAGCATTTTATTAAAATGAAAAGTAAATTAACTTACGGAATTGTATTAATGATGTTGATAATGTTAACATCTTCACTAACTTATGCTTTACCAGAGGGGCAATCTTGTTTATATCAATCTCCAAGTGCAGCAGGGTATAGTGTTTGTACTGAAGAAGATACTTTATGTGAAGCAAATACAATAATTGATTCCTCATGTGATAATCAAGTATTTTGTACTAGAACTTTATCTAGTTATTGTTCCTTAAGTTTATTGAGAAATTGTTTATTTACAGATAGAATTCATAATTATACTACTTTATTTGGAAATGAATATATTGGTTTTGATGATACTAGTAAATCAGAATTAATTTCTGGTGATTCTACAACATCAGTTTCTGCTTGTGAAGTTGGATGTTGTTCTGTAACTACGGATTCAGGAGTTATTTTTGCTTTTGGAGGAGATCAAGTTCCAAGAGTTCAATGTGAAGATTATAACGACCAAGGAAAAACTATGCTTACTGGAGAAGTAAGATTTACTCCTGGTGCTTGTACTCAAGAAATTGCATCTTGTGTTGGAGAAGGAGCTGTGGCAAAATCAATTATAGATTTATCTGCAAGACCTTCTCAACAATGTTGTTCAGGGTTACAAGAATTTAATTACACAGGGGATGCAAATGATGGAGTTTTATGTTATAATGGAACTAGTTTAGTTTGTGAAAAATCAGCAACTCCTTTAGAAGGTTATTATTATGATTTAGGTAATGGAGTATTTGATTTAGATAATTTATTATTAGCTTATAATTGTGATTTAAGTGGTACTGAAGAACCAGATGTAATTGTTCTTCCTACTTATTGTTTTGATTCAGATGGTATTGATTACTTTACTGAAGGTAATGCTACCGATAATGATGGAAATAATTATAGTGATGTTTGTACTGATAGTGTTTTAACAGAATATTATTGTTTTGATGGTTTATTAAATAGTGTAGATTATAATTGTCCTAATGATTGTGATGGCAATAAATGTGCTCAAGTAGTAAATGAATGTTTTGATAGTGATGAGGGAGTAAAACCATATACTACTGGTTGGACTTTATTTTATGATTCCACATCTAGTCAACCTCCTTTAAGAGGTAATGATACTTGTATTAATGAAACACATTTAATTGAATATTCTTGTTCAGAGAATGGAGAATTATTACCTTCCGAACCTATTGAATGTAGAAGTGGTTGTGAAAATGGAAGATGTATCGGTGATAATTGTGCAGATGATGGAGAGAAAGTTTATTTCGATCCTTTCTATGGTCCGGTTGAGTGTTGTGATGAAAATTCATGGTTAAAACCAGCTTTGACTTATTTAGAAGTTTACGATGGTGTGTATAGCGCAGGTTGTATTGGGGATAAAGATTTTGTAAAAGGAATTTGTTCATCAACATGGGCCACTCATTGTGGTTTATTATTCGGAACTCAATTTGGAGGCGGTACTTGTGAACCACAAAAAGGTGAAGACTTTTGTAATTGTCCTGATGATTGTTTAAGAGATATTGATAATGGTGGAATGTGTTTGGATGAATATTTTTATGTTGAAGAGGCTCAATTTGAAGATGAAGGTTTCTTTGGAAAATTAACTTCTTTAGAACAGGAAGTAACAAATTGTGCTGATGGAAGTAGCTATAATGGAAATGGGGGATGTGAATGATGAATAAAAGATTTATTTTTGGATTTGTATGCTTATGTTTCCTATTAACTTTATCAATTACTTTAGCAAGTGCAGTTAGTGAAGACTTTTATTGTGGTGCTTATGATTTTGGAGGAATGTATTCTTCTCTAATAACTGTTCATCAAGTAAATAATCCTGCGACAAGTTCTATAGGTTGTCCTACTGGATATGAAATGTCTGGAAATGTTTATGGTACTGATTTAGAAGATGCAGCTTTAGCCTTCTGTATGAGACAATATACTGGCGGAGATTCATTATACTTATTTGGTGGTATGTACACTGTTGATTCATATGTTAATCCCTTAACTGGTGATTATACTTGTCCTGAAAACTATACTGATTATGAAGTAATTCTTCCTTATACAAGATTCGAGAATGTAGTTAACCCAACAACAGGTCTTGTTGAATCTATTGAAATTAATGTAGATCCTTCAGTACATTTTTGTTATCAAGAGAATAATGCTACTAACAGAGCTATAGCATTTTTTGGTGGAGTATATAGTACTGGTTATGCTAATCCAGCTACTGGGTCTGAGAGTTGTCCAACTTATTATAATTCTTATAAAGTAGCAGGAAGTTCAAATGATAAAGATTTATACTTCTGTTATTTAGAAAGAGAAAATGGCTTAATAGAAGATCCAATAGATGGCAGGATTTATAATTATCTTCCTCTACAATCAGAATTCTTGGAAGATTTTGATGGTGATGGTTTTGGAATTGAAGATACTCCTGGTGATGAAATTCAAACTTCAATTTATGGATGTTATGTTCCTTATGATTATGAAATTTCAGATGAATATGCACAAGAAAATACTCTAGAATTTGTACCTCCTGGTTATACTGATGAAGTATTTTTATTAGATTGTAATGATACAAATGCAAGTATAAATCCTGGCGCAAATGATTTTTGTGGGGTGGATTTAAATTGTGATGGTGTAGCAATTTTAACTAACTATACTTTTTTTAGAGATGCAGATGGAGATGGATTAGGTAATGAATTTGATACTATATCTGATTGTTCTGCTCCTGAAGGTTATGTAAATAATCCAAATGATTGTGATGATAATTATGATACTTGTACTGATAATTGTGAAAAACTATATTTTGAAGATTTAGATTCTGATGGATTTGGTAAAGATAATATTACTTCAATGGCATGTCAAGGAAATATTAACTTTGCTCCATTTGATGGAGATTGTAATGATGATAATGCAAGTATAAATCCTATTATGGAAGATATTTGTGGAAATAATATTGATGATAATTGCGATGGTGTTGTAGATGAAAATTGTTGTTATGATGCTGATGGTTTAAATTTCTACACTAGGGGAGTTGTAATTGATTACTCTGGTGGTGAAGAAATTATGATTTATGATGAAGCAATAATTTCTGAAGATGGAACTAATTTTTTAAGAGAATATTTTTGTGACTCAGAAACTTCTCAAGTATCTTTTGTTGATGTAATTTGTCCAAGTGGTGCATCTGATGGTAGATGTGATAAATATATTAGCTTAGATGATGCTGGATTTGTAAGAGATGGTTACAATTGTGAATTAGCACCAACTACTTTTGGAATATTAAACGCATGTCCAAAAGGAACTTTAATTCAAAAAGGATATAATCAAAAACAATATACTTGTTTAAAAGGTCCTGATGCAGAATCTTCTGAATTATGTTCTGAAGGTGAATGTAATCCTACTGATTGTTTAGCAGGATATGAATACTCGGTAGTTTTTAATGAGTTAGGTTTAATTGGTTTTACTTGTACTGAAGCTGGACCATTAAGTACTTTTGAAGGAATGGAATTAGAAGCTACTACTTGTGGACCAAATATTTTATTTGGTGGTGAAGTAAGAGAATATAATTGTGTAACTATAAGTGGTGAAGTTGGTGGTACTTGTTTTGATTCAGATGAAGGTTTAGATCCAAGAGGACAAAAAGGTATTACTACTATTTTATATGAAAATGGAACTAAAGCAGAAAGTTATGAAGATACTTGTGCAGATATTAATACTTTAATTTATCATGAATGTGTTGAAACTAATGCATTTGCAGCAGTAAATACTTTAACAATTGATTGCCCACCTGGTTCAACTTGTTTAGATGGAACTTGTATTAATGAACTAATTAAATTTGATTTTGATTTATATGATGTTGGAATTTTAGAACATCCTTCAGTAATTGAAGCGGAAGGTGATATTACTTTTGAAATTTTCTTTGAAATAATGGGTCAAACTTTTAGTGAAGTGCCATCTGAATTAAGAAGTGGAAGAACTACTATGGCATTATCTTATGAATTTGTAGATTTAACTGGAATTGTAAAAGAATATTCTTTCTCATTACCTTTTGATACTGATGACAGTTATTATGATTTAGAAGGAGACTTTGTATACAACTTAGTTGTACCTTCTTCAATTTTTGATAATATTGATGATGAAATACCAATTACTTTCAGATTTGATAAATATAGACAAGTATTTGAATATAATGAATTTAATAATGATTATGCATTAGACCCTGGCAGTGGTAGATCATGTGTATCAGAAGGAGGTCTAGTATTTTCTTCAGATTTAGAACCTGATTATAATCCTTGTTGTAATGACAATGGTCTATATGGTTTTATTCCATTAATTGGAGTAGATGACAATTTTGATTCATTTAAACCAGTAGATGGTTCTATTGGTGAATGTGCAGATGGTTGGAATTTAACATGCGGGGATGGTAAATGTATGTGGGATGTAAATAATCCTTTCACTTCAGAAAATGTATACAACTGTCCTGTTGATTGTTCAAATTTTCAGTGTCACAACACTACTCATTGTGATGATGGAGATGAATGTACTTTCGAAGCTTGTGATATTGGTTTAGGTTTAACAAATAGTAATTGTACTTATAGAGAATATACTGAAGAAGAATTATTAGCTTTAGAATTAAGTTGTGATTATACTGTTCCTATTGTAAATATAATAGAACCTCAAGATGGCGATATGCCTTATTGGGACTTTGACTTAATTGTTGAAGTAGAAGATAATAATCAAGATTTAACTTGCTTCTACTATTTAGCTACTGAAGATGATGTAGACTTCGACTCTCCTATCTTGACAGGAAGGGTTGATAATGTAAATGGTTCATTTGAAGTAACAATTAGTACTGGACAAGAATGTATTAATTGTAGATTAGTTGCTCAATGTGAAGATTCAAGAAATGTTGGAATCTCTCAAACTATTACTTTAAACATCACTCAAGAAAGATGTGGTGATGGATTAATTGATCCTTCAGAATCTTGTGATGGTGAAAACTTTGCAGGATTAGATTGTTCAGACTTTGATGGTTTATCAGATTTCCCATTCCAAAATGCTTTATCTTGTGATGATACTTGTAATATAGATTCAAGTGGATGTAGTGGTTCAGGTATTAAAGTATGTGGTGATGGTATTATTGCATTAGGAGAAACTTGTGACTATAATTCAACTAATGTGTTCTTATCAGGATTAACTTGTCAAGACTTTGGTTTTGATAGAGGAACTTTATCTTGTGGAACTGGATGTTTAATTAACACTAGTGCTTGTTATTTTGAAACACCATGTGAAACAAATTCAGATTGTGATAGTGGTAATTCATGTAATAATGATTTATGTATTGCTGGAGAATGTGTGGTTGTTCCAGTTTGTGATGGATTATTCTGTCAAGATGCAAGTTGTGTAGAAA
>JAHWHN010000161.1 GCA_019323235.1 Candidatus Woesearchaeota archaeon
ATAAAAACTGGGGTATTCACCAAAATATGATCTAGATTTAGGAATTAAAGAGTATGTAGAATACCTTATAAAAAAACAATAAAAAATGAAAATCCCCTTATGTAAAATATATGTTGACAATGATGAACTTGATTCTGTAAAAGAAGTATTTGATTCTGGTTGGTTAGCACACGGACCAAAAAATAAAGAACTAGAAGAAAAGTTTAGTAAGGAGATAGGTACAAAATATGCATCTTGCGTCAATTCTTGTGCATCAGCTTTACAGACAGCTATAATGGCCAACAATTTAAAAGGAGAGATCATACTTCCAAGTTTTACATTTGCAGCATCTGCAAATGCAATAATCCATGCAGGGTGTATCCCTATATTTGCAGATATAAATCCAGTTACATTTAATATAGATCCAGAAGATATAGAGAGAAAAATTTCAAAAAAAACAGTTGCAATAATGCCTGTGCATTATGCTGGATTGATATGTGACATGGAAAAAATTATGAAAATTTCAGAAAAATATAATTTAAAAATAATAGAAGATTCTGCTGAATGTATCGGAGCTGAAATAAATGGGAAAAAAGCTGGATCTTTTGGCATAGGATGCTTTTCCTTCTATCCAACAAAAAACATTACGACAGGAGAAGGAGGAATGATTACATTTGACGATGAAGAACTTATGATAAAAATAAATTCAATAAAATCCCATGGACTGATTAAACCGACATTTGAAAGGGAGACAGATGGAAAAAAATGGTATAGGGATGCAATAACTCCTGGCTTTAATTTTAGAATGAGTGATATAAATGCTGCGATAGGGATATCTCAAATGAAAAAATTAGAGAGGGCTAATTCTTTAAGAAGGGAACATGCGATGTATTTGAATAAAAACCTACAAAAAGAAGTTAAAGATTACATAGATGTCCCCATAGTCAATGATATTAAAACACACGTTTATCAGATGTATGTCATAAAAGTAAAGGAAGAATCAAAAAGAGACCTATTATTAGATTATTTAAATGATAATGGAATAGGTGCAAGTGTTCATTTTGAACCTCCAGTGCATATGCAAACTTATTATAAAAATAATTTTCCATCAAAGCTTCCAGTTACAGAAAAAATCTGTAAACAGGTTATTACTTTACCAATGTTCCCCGATTTAAAAGAAGAAGAATTAAATTATATAATAATAAAAATAAAAGAATTTTTTGAAAATGATAATTAAAGATGAACAAAATTATGAAAAAATAAAGAAGATCTTAGAAGCAAGCATCTTAAGTGATCCCATAAAAAATATCTTAATTAATAAATATGGCATATCTTTGAAAATTTTCATAAGAGAAGATATTAAAAAATTAGAGGATAATCAAACAAAAATATTTACAAAAAATAATTATTTAGGCATGATAACTATATCAAAAAAACCTTGGGAAAGTTCAATTTTTAAGAAAAATATTGCATCGATTGATTCTATAAATATCACAAATTATGATGAAAGCCTACTAGATGATCTAATAAATTATGTGGTTGACTGGGCAAAAGAAAATGATATTTATTTAATATCTTATAGAACAGAAAATATAAATAATCAATTAAAAAAAATTAAAAAATTACATTTTTCAATGTTGAAGAAAAAATTTTATTTTATAGAGACATATATAACCTTCATCAATAATCTCAATAATATTGATATGGATACAGAAAATAATAATATAAGATTATTAAAAGATCTTTCGAATATTGATGAAATAAAGTCCATTGCCAAGAAGTCATTTAAACTAGATAGATTCCACATTGATCCTTTTTTAGATGATGATTTAGCTGATAAAACAAGAGAAGAATGGATAAAAAATATAGCAAAAGGAAGAGGAAAAATATTCTGTTCATTTGATAAAAATAATAATATAAATGGATTTTTAGGGTTTAAAGATAATATCATAAATAATGAGCTAAAATATTCCACAATAGAACTTATCGCAGTTCATCAAGACCATCAAGGAAAAGGTATAGGAAAAAATTTGATAAATAATTATTTACAGTATTTAAAAAATAACAAATATAAATTCTCTGTTGTTGGTACACAAGCAAAAAACATTCCTTCAATAAAATTATATGAAAGAACTGGATACGAAATCATAGATTCTAATTATACTTATCATTGGTGTATAAAAAATGAATAAAAAAATTTATCTATCTATAGTTATCCCGTTTCATAATGAAGAAAAATCCATACCGATATTATGTAAGAGGTTAGAGTCTGTACTTAAAAAAGAATTAAAAAATAATTGGGAAGTTATTTTAGTTAATGATTCGAGCGAGGATAATACGCTAAAAATTATGAAAAAAATACATAATAAAAATAAAAATTTTATAATTCTAGACCTGGAAAAAAGAAGTGGACAAAC
>JAHWHN010000162.1 GCA_019323235.1 Candidatus Woesearchaeota archaeon
ACAAAGCACAGATTAAATCTCCGATTCCCATAAACTTAACTATCATATGGAAATTATACTACAAAATTATATAAAGGTTATTCATTCCGTAAATTTATGATTAGAAATCTAGAGCCAAGACTTTATCAGGAAACTATTCTGGCAACCTGTTCTGAAAAGAATACTTTAGTTGTACTGCCTACAGGAATGGGAAAGTCAATTGTTTTCATACTTTTAGCAGCACAAAGATTAACCCATTTTCCGAAAAGTAAAGTAATGATTCTTGCCCCCACTAAACCTCTTTGTGAACAGCACGTTAATACTTTCAAGCAATTTATGGATATTGAAGAAATAACATTATTTACAGGAGATGTTAAGCCAGAAGAAAGGCAGAAACTCTTCAAAGAATCAAGAATAATTGTTTCCACACCTCAAGGATTGGAAAATGATATTGTTTCTAAGAGAATAAGTTTTGACGATGTTTCATTGATTGTTTTTGATGAATGCCATAGAGCAGTTAAAGATTATTCTTATTCCTGGCTAGCAAAACATTATGCTAAAACTGCAAAATATCCGAGAATATTAGGATTAACAGCTTCCCCTGGAAGTGATGTTGAAAAAATAAAAGAAATTTGCAATAACTTAAGCGTTGAGGCTATTGAAATTAGAACAGAACAGGATCCAGATGTTAAACCCTATATTCAAGATGTTGAAACCGAATATGTTGAAGTAGAACTTAGTGAAGATCTAAAAAAAATTCAGAATTACATAAAAGATTTCATGAAAGAAAAAGGAAAACAAATTGAAGAATTGGGTTACGTTAAAGGAATTAAAAATATGAGTAAAAAAGAGCTTATTGGGATTCAATCTACACTTCACGGAGAAATAGCAAGAGGAGAAAAAAGTTTTGATGTTCTAAAATCAATTTCTATGTTAGCAGAAATTATGAAAATGCACCACGCATTGGAATTGTTAGAAAGCCAAGGTGTTGTTGCATTACATTTGTATTTCAAAAAAATGATGGAAGATTCTATCAAAACTAAAACCAAAGCTGTAAAAAATTTAGTAATGAATCTTAACTTTAGAAGTGCCAAAATTCTAACAGATAAATTATACGAAGAAAATATTGAACATCCAAAACTAACTAAATTGAAAGAAATATTGAAATTAAAAGAAGGAGAAAAAGCAATTATTTTTAACAATTTTAGGGATAATGCTTCAAAACTCGTAGAAGAATTGAACAAATTGGATGACATCAAAGCAGAATTATTTGTTGGGCAGGCGAAAAAATCAGGAACAGGATTAACACAAAAGAAACAAATTGAAATGCTCCAAAAATTCAGAGAAGGAAAATTCAATGTAATTGTAATGACAAGTGTTGGAGAAGAAGGATTAGACATTCCAAAAGTTGACAAAGTAATTTTCTATGAACCTGTCCCTTCTGCAATAAGACACATACAAAGAAGGGGAAGAACCGGAAGATTAGAAGAAGGAAAAGTTCAAATTTTAATTACCAAAGGAACAAGAGATGAAATTTACAGATGGTCAGCGTTCCATAAAGAAAAAAAGATGTATTCTAATTTGAAAGATTTGAAAAATAAAATAATATTGGAAGATAAAGAACAAACAAAATTAGAAGATTTCAAGGGATTAAAAATTTATGCAGATCACAGAGAAAAATTATCAAAAACAGTTAAAGAATTATTAGACAGAAACATTTCTTTGGAACTTATGCAATTGGAAGTTGCAGATTATATTATTTCGGACGATGTAGGAATTGAATTAAAAACAGTTCCAGATTTTGTTAATTCAATTTTAGATGGGAGGTTGTTGGAACAAATTAAAGATTTAAAATACAATTTCAAAAAGCCACTAGTCATTATAGAGGGAGAAGAAGACCTTTACTCAATAAGAAACATCCATCCTAATGCAATAAGAGGTATGTTAGCAACTATAGCAATTAGTTTTGGAATTCCAATAATACATACCAAAAATTTTAGAGAGACTACAGAAATGCTAATCACAATTGCAAAAAGAGAACAGAAAGATGAAAGTTACTTTACTCCTCATACCCAAAAAAGAGGATATTCATTGAAAGATATGCAAGAATATTTCATTTCGGCCTTGCCAAATGTAGGTTTGAAATTAGCCAAAGAATTATTAGATAAATTTGGAAACCCAAAAAATATAATTAATGCTTCTGAAGAAGAATTAAAGAAAGTTGATAAAATTGGAGAAGTCAAAGCCAAAAAACTAAAAGAAGTTTTTGAAAATAAATCCTAATCGAAAATTTATTAAATGAATTAATTAATAATTTATTGTGGCAATAACAGACATAATAGTAGAAAAATTTAGCCAGACTGTAAATCCCTGGATAGAAATGGCTCATAAAACTTTAGACCCACTAGGATATTTACCATTTGTTGCCTTGATTCTAATATTTTTTATCATAAGACACTTTTTAAAAGAAATAAAGTGGTTAATTATTTATTCGATTTTAGCTATAATTGTTTATTTATGGTATCTTTATTTGATTGCGCTTTAAAAAATAAGATTTGAGAAATCTATATAAACATTAAACAATTAACTAATATCATGGCAGCAAGAGATAGATATTGTGTATTTGTAGATGCAAAATTTAAAGAAGGAAATATAGAAATAAATATATCACAATTAAAGGTAAGAATGAGTGAAAATAATGAACCCTATAGTTATATGAGAGGCAATATTGATGAAAGAGTTGACGGCATGGAAGTTCTTGAAAGTGCATCTTTAGAAGGGCTAACACAAATCATTAATGAGAATAAATTAAAAGAAGGAGATTTTAAAAAGCACGACATGACTCATTATATTAGTAGGATTAAAGCAATGATTGATATTAAAACCATAAAATATAATTAAAATGACAGCAAGAGATAGATATGGATGGCACGTTAATGCTAAATTAATTAGGGAAGGTGAGGAAAAAGAAATTCCTCAATTATATATTAATATGAGTGAAAACGATGGTTATACCTATATGAGAGGTAATGTAGATAAAAGATTAGATTCTGTTGAAGTCTTACAAACCGCAACTTTGGAAGGATTAGAACAAATTCTAAATAATAAAATTTTAGAAGACACTTTTAAAAGACATGAAGTAAAAGGAGATAAATATATTGCAAAAATTAGAGAAATGGTAGATAATAAAAAAATAAATTATTTCTAAAACACATCACTAACAATCAAAGTTTCTGTTCCTTGAATGTCTTTATCTGCCCTGATTACATTGTTAATAAAATCTTGCAAATCTGCCATCTCAGCAGTTTCAATTTTTAGAATAATTTCCCACTGCCCATATAATTCATGAACTTCTGTTACTTGTTTA
>JAHWHN010000163.1 GCA_019323235.1 Candidatus Woesearchaeota archaeon
AGTCCGAGGTTCTTTCTCAGTCAGCAGCCTATATAAATAGGGTTTTCTGAGAGGCCATCAGCTGGAAACAGCGTAGTCACTTACCGTTACTCAGCTGATGGTAGTTGATGATTAGAATTGAATTGAGAATCTTTTATTGTTATTTTTGAGTTCCAATATAGTTAGTTCGTATTCTGAAAGAAACTCTGACATATCTTCCATAAGTTGTAATGCTCTTGGCTTATCAGTAGCGTTTTCTAATTCTACTATAAAGATATTCATACCTACCCAGCTTGTAGCTTTAACTTTGATGTTATCTCTTTGAAGCATTTGAAGAGCCATTAATGATGTTGTTTCTATTTTTTCTTGCATTTCTTTTTGTAGTTTGTCAAAATCCATGTGTTTTATTTTAATTTGTATAGAGTAAATATAACCAAAAAGATTGGGAAATAAAAATTTTTGATTAATTATTTCACTGTTAATTAGATAATTTTTTTACAGTTTAGTTTCCCCCTAAGGGACGAAGCGTTAGTTTTTGTAAAAAAGGTATGAAATATTTTTTTATATGGAAGAAATTGGTTATATTAGAATAGAAAAATGTAATATAGTGTTTAGATATGAAAGAATATACAGTTAAAGTTTTTGATAATGGTACTAAGAAATGGAGGTTAGATGGTAACTTACATCGTGAAGACGGACCTGCAGTAGAGAGTGCAGATGGTTCTAAAGAATGGTGGTTAGATGGTAAGTTACATCGTGAAGATGGTCCTGCTATAGAGTATGCAAATGGTGCTAAATCTTGGTATTTAAATGGTAAGTGTCATAGAGAAGATGGTCCTGCTATAGTGAATCCAAATGGAGATAAATATTGGTACATAAATGGAAATGAATTATCTGAAAAAGAGTTTAATGATAGAGTCAATGGAAAAGAAATGACGTTAGAAGAAGTTAACAAATTATTAGGATTTAAAGTTAAGATAGTTGAGTAAATTTTAACATTTTTTAACATTCCCGATTTTCTAAAGTCGGGAATTTTTGTTATATTTACTTATACAAATTTAAAAAAGATTATGGATTTGACTAAGATATCAACAGAAGAAAGACAACAAGGATTCATTAATGAATTGCAAGGTTTATTAAAGAAATATAATGTTGAATTATGTGTGGAGTCAGATAACAAACCATATTTCGAATCTTATGATTTGGTTCTGAACTTTAATTCAGAGTTAAAAGGAGATGATTTTGTAGAGTTTTCTGAATTGAACGTTGGTACGTATCTAGATAGTTCAGTAAATGTTTTTAAAAATAAAAAGTAATTATATATGTCAGAAAGAACAAGTAATATACAAAAAATAAGAAAATTAATTTCTTTTGAAGAGAATTCTTTTTATTTTGTACAGATTATTAAGAGAAGAAAAGATTTTGGTAATTCTGATATGGAAAAGGGTGAGCGAGTTATTAAATCTTATTATATAGATTCTTTTGAATCTTATGATAAATTAGTACCAATGATGGTTGATTTAGCTGACCAGAATAATGCCAGAGTTTATATAAACTTGAATAAAAGAAGTTATGAAAAAGTATGTGTTGATATGATTAAGTATTTGGCAGATGCTTTAAGTAACAAACAATATCATTCAGCAAGAACTGCATTTGATAAGATTGCAGGTAAAAATAGAGCTGATAAACAAAAGAAATGGGTTATTGATGTTGATATTAAGTCAAAATCTTTGTCAGAAGAAATTGAATATTATATTGATAATGAAAAGCCTGAAGGTAAAAAATGTTTAGGGATATTAGATACACCAAATGGATATCATATGATTGTTAAGCCATTTGATCCTAGAGAATTTAGTAAAAAATATCCTGATTGTGAAATTAAAAAAGATAATCCGACAATTTTATATTGTCCTGACATGGAATTCTATGTTACATCGAAAAATAAAAAATAAAATATAAATTTAAAACGGTAAAAATGAAAAAAGTATTTAGTTTAGTATTAATGAGTTTAGCATTATTCGTAATGTTAAGTTGTGAAAAGGATGAGGTTTTAAAACCAGATGAAGTCCAAGAAGTTATTGAAATTGTTGAACAAGTAATAAAATCTGATTTATTTGTTTACCATATTATGGGTGGCGTTGATACATTATCAACCGAGAAAAAAGAATTAAAAGGTGAAGCATTAAAAATCAAATCGATTAAAAAAGTTAAAAATAAAGATAAAGATAAAAATTTATTCTTATTCGAATACCCGGAAAAAACAGATAGTATCTATATAGACAATGCTGTAAATGAATTTGATACAATGACATATGCTACCAGTATTGATTCTGGAGCAGTTGTTTTAAGAATGAATTATGCTTTAATTGATAAACCGGTTGATACGACAGATACTGTAGAACCTGTAGATACAGTAGTTGAAGTAGATAAAGTAGCCCCGGTATTAACATTAAATGGAGAAACTTCTGTTACGGTAATTCGAAATAGAACTTATACTGAATTAGGAGCAACCGCAATTGATAATGTTGATGGAGATATAAGTAATAAAGTTGTAATTACAGGAGATGTTAATACAGGAAGCGATGGTGCCTATTATGTTTATTACACAGTAAAAGATGAAGCAGGTAATGTAAGTGAAAAAACAAGGACTGTGTTAGTGGTTAAACCTGAAGTAACTTATACTTATGAAAATACATATGAAACTATTACTGATACTGTGATTAATCAAAATGATGTTGATTATGACTATCCTGGTTTAAATGGTGCATTAATGAATATGGATGATGTTCCTAATGGAAGTGTATGGTTGGCTGCAATTAAATATGAAGATGGTAAGTATTCAATATTTAGGTATACATTTAGTACTAGTACAAGTGATACAAGAGGTGCTTGGAGAATTAATGCAACTCATGACCTTAAAGAATATATGGATGTAACTTATGAGAATGATGATACTTATGCGGTAGATAGTTATGTTGAATCAAATGAAATTCAAGATTGGATTAATGATACTTTATGTAATGTAATTACTCATAATGTAACTTATGAAACTATAACAGTAACTAGGTATACCAGTATTGTAGTAAATTCAGTAGCAGATTCTAAATGGCCGTTCTATAGTGAATCAACAGGTGGATATGAAAATCCTAATATGACTAGTCATGACATTTATTTATTAGGTACAATGAATGGAACATTTGAAATTGTAAGTAATACTCCGGACAGAAATATTATGAAAGTTGATATGAATTATAGAACTGATAAAGAAAACATTGCGGATTTTGGAGAGGTTATATTCTTAAGAGAAGATTATGTTCTTAATGTAATGGGTGATGGTTCTAAAACTGCCGATGAAATTTTAATTCCTTACTTACTTTATAATGAATTAGAATCTGAATATTTAGACTTTGATTATTTAAGATTTTACAATAGTCAGAAATAAAATAAAATTTTAACATTTTTTAACAACCCCGATTTCCTGAAGTCGGGGTTTTTTGTTATATTTAACTATACAAATTTAAAAAAGAATAAAATGGTTAAAGCATCTATAGTAATAATGAGTCATCTTAACGATGTTAAAGAACATGTTAATATAGAGTTTGAAGATTTTGAAGAAGAATTTTATCCTGAAGAACTTTCAAATAGAATAGATTTTGTAAATTATTTAATTCTTAAATTAGACGGAGATTTAAATAAAGAAATCGATCCAGAAAAAATGTTCAATGAATTTTTAAAATTTAAAAAAGAAAGGAATTAGTCATGATAATTAATGCTCGTATATGTGATTATAATAAAGATACTAAAACATTCTTTATTAAAGGTGGAGACGTACAATTCGGTACTGCGCATGAGATCAAAAATTATAAGACAGGTAATTCTATGTTCTTTAATTTAGATCATTCTACTGGTTCTGAATGGGACCCAACAACTAAATGGATTTATAAATCCAAAGAAGGATATTTTTTAGAGGTTGGTAATGAAGAAGTAACACCTCAACACGCAAACAATTATTTAGAGCATAAATTAAGAAATATGTAATATTGATGATAGTGACATATTAGAAGAAAATATTTTTTAACATTTTTTAACAATTAAAATTTCCTGAAGTCGATTTAATTTGTTATATTTAACTATACAAATTTAAAAAAGAACTAATTATGACATTATCAGAATTAAATCCAAAGGAACAAGAAGTTGCAACGAAAGTTATCAAATATGTTTTTGATGGACAATTAGAATTTGCAGCTACAGAATTAAGAGATCGTTATGAATTTGAAGATGAT
>JAHWHN010000164.1 GCA_019323235.1 Candidatus Woesearchaeota archaeon
ATAAGCCAGACTAATATGCCTTGAATTAAAAGTTCTCCATTTTCTATTTGTTTCCATAACTTCTACATAGTTTTTTCTTGTAATTCCTATTCTAAATTTTATAACATAAAGTTGCTTTGCTCCGAAAATATCCAAACCAAACTCCCCTTTATCTATTGAGGCAAAATATCTTAGAAAAGATTGTTGTTCTAGATTTTTTCTTTTCCTATTTACAGTCATTACTGGGATGTTTGTTCTCTTTGCAATTTTGTTGTCAGATGCACGAGGATTTCTTATTAATTCCCTAATTATTTTAACTTCTGCATCATCCAAAGTCCTTTTTTGAGTAGTTTGTACCATTTTTAAACCTATTTTGTTAAATTTATACTCTTTTAATGACACAAAGTATATAAATGTTGCTATCTATAAGACTTAAATATTTGAATTAAGGGGTGAGAATGAGTAGGAGGAATAAAAAAGAGGCCGAAATGAATACTACTAGAAATCCCATTGGTGAAAGATTATCTGCAGAAGATATTGAAGAAAGAATTGCTAGATTTCTTATGAATGAGAGAAATAATTTGGGAGAATTTAGCCAAAAGTCTGATTCAGACAACCCATTCCTACAAGAAATAATTAGAAGAACCGAAAATACTTTTGGAAAACAAGATTTAATTTATCACGATACTACTGCCGATGAAAATTATTATTGTATCATAGATGATAGTTCTGAAGCAGGTTTATTCTACATTTTACATAGATTAGCTAAAAAAGATTCATCTAAAGTTGGCTTTGATAATTATGATGAAAAGGCAATGTCCGCAATTGTAATTTCAAAAGATTTTCATTTTGATGAAGCAAAGATTAGAGCATGCACTGGTTTTGTCGAAGATAGAGATCATTTTATTGATGAATCCAAACCAAGAACTTATTCCTTTTTCTGTGAAGTAATGTTTAGTTATGGTGATGAAATAAGAACTCCCTATAAATTGGTATTAAAAGGAGATATTCCTTACCAAGGAAGTATGGCAGCAAGAAGTGCCAAGTTCTTGGAAGAATTAGAATACAGAATTAATGATGCAATTGAATCAATTCACGAAAGAGGCTTCTTATCAAAATAATAACTTTTATAAAGGATTAATTTTTCTGAATATTTATCTTGGGACTGTAGCTCAGACTGGGAGAGCGCTACGCTGAAGACGTAGGTGTCCGGAGTTCAAATCTCCGCAGTCCCACCATTCTTTAAACAATTTTGAAATGAAAAAATTTATAATTAGATTATTTTAGAGGAAACGCCATGAATTTAGAATGGAAAGAAAGAGTTAAATATGCTTTAGCTCACCAAAAGGAAATCGAAGAGAAAAGATTAAAGAGAGAAAAGAAAGAATTCTATAAAAAGTTAAGAAAATATGTTTCAGTACCAATATTAATTGGAATTTTCGCAGCATATTTTTTATGGCACCAATATGGTAAAGATGAATTAATTAAAGTCATGTTAGGTTGGATTATTGGGTTAACTTTAGTTGCAACAATTATGGCATATTTACCAAAAAATATTCAAAAATAATATTGAATTAGAGTTTTCAATACATATTTTTCAGTTATCTTTTTAATACATACTTTATTTCTAAAAAATATGGCTAAAGAATCTTTAGATAAAGTACTTGAAGAAGTATCAGATTTGTTTAATGAATACATTGATAGAAATAATATTAAATTGTCAAATATGACTGATGGATTCTATAAAGAAATGGATTTTAATTCAGAATCATCTTTATTAGGATACTTTGCTGCGCTTAAGAATAAAAGATTTGAAGTTATAAAAATCATAAGTGATAAAGAGAAAGAAGCTAAAAGACTTTCCCTGATTTTAGAAACAATTTTTATTGATTCAGAAAATGATATTATTCAAAAATTAAAAGAACATTACGAAGATTTTGAGTATCCAATTAACAGAAGTAAAGTTAAATTTGTAAAATCCATTGAAGATTTTAGATTACCAAGAAGAGAATTAAGAATTATAATTAAGACTGATGAATACCTTAAAAATCTTAAAGACTATTTTCCAAATGTTTATGAGTATCATCAAGATTTAGCAGATAGAATTTTTATCAACTCAAGATATCTTTTAGATTTGAGAAATGAAAGAATTAAAAAATCCAGAGATTTAATAAATGAAAATGTAAAACATTCTTATCCTACTTCAAAAGTTGATTTACATAAACAAAAAATTTCTAAAGATAATAAACTTTTAACTTTAAATAATAAATATCTTGGTCAACTTAGAAAACAATTCAAATACTCAGCTGAAGAAACAGATGTTCTTCAAAACATTGTTAATTTAGTTTCTAGTATTCCTTATAGAAAATAAATTCTTATTTTATTAGATACTATTTGTAATTTGTCCAGCCATTAGTTGGAATACAATCATTACTACAAATGCAATTCCAATATACATAATAGTACTTCTAAATAAATTGATACCAAGAAGATTTCTTTCCCCAAGTTTATCTTCACCATTCTCAACAGAATTTGCCATAATTGTAAGGATATAAACTATTTGCACTACATAAATTCCAACAACTATTTGAAAATAAAAAGTAGGAATACCGACTCCCAAATTTAAGGCATCATTAAAACTTGCACCTTCTGAAGAGAATTCATTTGCCTTATTACTTAAGCTTCCTAGAATATAAGTAATCATAGAAGTAATTCCAATTACCACTCCAGAAATTGTTGGAGCTAAGAAACTAATTTGTTGCTTCATTGAAGAAATTATATCAGATAATAAATCTTTTAATCTTTCATCAACCCTATGGATTTCTTTAATATATCGAGCTACATTATCCATTGCTTGTGCTGCAATATTTGGTCCTTTTTTCATACTCTCAACAAGTACTTTCATAGTTGAACCAATAATTTTAGAAGGATAATTTACCAAAGCACCATTTTCCTTATCAAATATGGCATCTTCTAAACCCATACCCAATCTTTGCATGTTATTAGATACTTGATTAAAAAATTGTCCTGAAACAGTGTCTGACATTAATTCTCCAACTCTAGGAATTGCAATCTCAGCAGGTAACCCATCACCAAGCCTATTTCCAAGTTGAAATAATGCAGTAGAAAATTCTTTTTCTAATCTTTTTGTTTCATTTCTTATTTTTATAACATTTGTTGATTTTAATCTATAATATATTCCCACACCAATTCCTAATGCCAAAGGAATGAATAGACTTAATAATGAAGATAAGAATCCAAATGGTCCAACGGTTTTATATTCATCAAGATCTTCATTATAGATTGATTTATAATCCCAAGCACAATAAGTTCTTAAACACTCTGCCTCAGGAGTTAAATCATTACAAAAAAAAGCTCCAGTTAAAGTTGGATTTCTGAAATCCCAACAGAGATCATCCCCAGGAGATGTCCCATAAAAGAATAAAGGAACTAGTCCAAAAATAAAGATTATAAAAAATGTGCTTAATGCAATAATAAAAGGAGAGATTGACAATTCTAAACCCAATAGATTAATGTTAACTTTTGATTTCTTTTGAACTTCTTTGTTTTTTGTTATATCCGAGTCACCATATCCAGATGGACGTGTAGACAAAATATTTTTAGATAAAAAGAAAACTGATACAGGAAGTAAAACATTATAGAATACAGCTAAATGAACCCAAGAAAGTCCCTCTAAGAAACTAACTGCCAATGGTAAAATTACTAAACCTAAAATTGGCAAAATTACTCCAAGCATGTGTAAAGTAGTAATAGGATTTTTTAAGTTTTGAGCATAATGAAGCATCCTTTCATAAGTTCCTTCTAAAATTACATCAAGAGATTTATCCAATAAAGACAATCTCCTTGCATTATCAGATTCTAATAAAGAGGATTCTAATAAATGAATTGCATCAATAAAATCTTCATTGAACTTTTTCCAAGATCTTAGATAATCATCCAATGCATCTTTCAAATTATCAAAAGTTTCGTTTTCAACACTCCACAAAATTCTTTCTAAGTCTAAAGATAAAGGAGGGTCTAGATGATCTGCTGCGAATTCAATTGCTCTTTCTAAATTAGAAGTGTGTCTTAAGTATGCTACTAAATAGAATACGCATAAAACCATCTGATTTGTTGTTTTTGATCTCCAGGATGCTGCTAAAAATTTTGGATACCTTTGAAGAGGAAGTATTAATACCAAAGATATTAATAAACTAACCATCAGAAAAAACATTGATACATTAAAACTAAATAAAGTTGGAATTACTACAAAACCAACAATAGAAATTAAAACTAATAACATAGGAAACAAAAATGAGAAACTATAAACTCCTTCAGGAGTTACATTTAGATGAGCCACATCTATTTGATTTTGCATTTCCTCTTTTACATTTGGAGGAGGATTTAATCTCATGAATTTTTCAAAAGCATTACACCATTTTTCATACCAGTTAGCAGTTCTGGGGATTAATTCGGATCTAAAATTAATATAATCTCTACTTCTCACTTCAGTAGAATTCGGATCTAAATCTCCAGTAATTTGATTTAAATACTTTTTTTTTAATTCATTAAGTTCAATAGCCATTTTTTCTATGACGCCTTCTCGCTAAACTCTCTTTCAACCAATTTTCCCACTCAAAATAAATTTTCTCAGAATCCAAGTATCCAATTTCATCTCTTATTTTTTCAGAAATTTTATGGAACGCATCATTAGAATCTATTACGAATTCTGCTTCTAAAATATCATTATCTTCTTCCTCTTCAGAGACTTTAACTAATTTTTCTCTTACTTTAGTTCTTAATAAAATGTTATCCCATACTGCATCCCAATCGCCCGCCCATTCTTTTACGTTTCCAGCTATGGCTTTAATTATTTCTGATTCACCATTTATTAATTCATCACTTAGAACTAATTCATCTCTTTCAGCATCATATTTCATTAAATCTACAAAACCACCCTCTCTTAAAGGATCATCAGTCCAATGTTTTCTTACTTCAGTAATTTGAGTTACTCTTCTCCATCTATGAATTCCATCAGGACTTCTAATTGGATTAGCAACAATAATTATATCAGTTGCTTTGAATGAAGTTCTTGGAACTCCCAAATCATTTACAACCCTATCATATACACCATAAGGACTATCACCGTGAATTGTTCCTGCTACAACATTTGCTAAAGCACCAACCCTCATTGCTTCATATAAGGCTTTTGCTTCTCCACTTCTTACTTCTCCAACAAATAATGCTGAATCTCCCAACCTCAAAGTTGTTCTAATTCCATCTTCTGCAGAAATTTCATTTGTACCTTTTGTAAAAGAAGAAGCTACCTTCATTGATTGAATGTTATATCCCAAATCTCTTAATGCATCAGAAGGTAATTCTAAAGTATCCTCAATTGTAATAATTCTTGCTCTTCTCATAATATCTACAAGCACTCCACCCAATAAAGAGGATTTACCAGCAGATCTTGTTCCAGCAACTAACATTGTTCTTGAACCATCAATTAAAAATGATATTAATCCAGCTGCCATCGAATTAATCATCCTATATTTTATGAATAGTGGAAGAGTCCAAGGTTTAATTCTGTGTCTTCTCCAAGAATATGCTAATCCTGTTGGGTTTAATGGTGGAGCGATAACTGCAATTCTGGCTCTTGCACCAGGTAATTCTATTTCAGTATCTAATATTGGATTTGCCCCATCTAGTGGCCTTCCAGATATTAATCTTAATTTTGTTGCCCAACTTTCTCCATCAGATGGATTTGGTATAATATTTGTAATACAATCTCCAAATTCACCATGTACTATGAACATAGGGATATTACCCATTGGTGAGTTTATAGATATGTCTTGAATTTGATTATCTTCTAACAAAACTTCAATTAATCCAAAACCAACAGTATACCTTACTAATATGTTTGTTAATTGTTCTAATTCTTTTAGTCTTAGAACTACACCTTTTTTGTTTGCTAATTCTTCAATTAAATCTTTACCAACATTATAGAAAATTTCTCTCATCAAATTTGGATTAACGAATTCAGATCTTTTTGGTTTATGCTCTCCAAGAACTTCCCTAGCAGTATCCAATATTTCATATTTTTCTTCAGTTAATTTAAACTCAGGAGGCATTATATGATAATAATAAGTTACTTTTCCAGGTTGTTGAAATATTGTAACATCAGTATCATTTACCTTGTAACTACCAATTATATCTCCATCTTCAGGATATTGAGCCATTAGTTTTGTAAACATAAAATCTGGCTTAATTATTGGTCTAAACAAGTTTTTATAAACAGATCTATCCCCAAGTTTATATCCTGATAGAAATGGTTTTACTAATCTGATAAAAGTTGTTTTTTCAAATTCTTTTATAATATATTCTAAATAGTGAATGAACTTTTCAATAATAATTTTTCCTTGAGGTAAGAATTCATTGTTTTGATAAATTGAGTATTGTTCTCTATGCTCTCTAATTAATTGGATGTAAGCACCAATTGGGTCTTTTCTTAAATCAGTATATAACATTCTTTGTAAGAAAGATTGACGAGGAAGAGTTTCTTTTTTCAATTCATCAGGTGCAGTTAATAAGAAAGTTGTCATTTCATGATCTTTTACAAATTTATTATATAAGTAAACAATTTCATAAAGAAGCTTAACTTGACTATAATCATATTCAAAATCTCTATTTTTTGTGAAGATAATTTTAGTAACTCTACTAGATTCTAATAGCATACCGATTGTTCTAGACATACATAATTCATCATCTTCTATTGAAGGAGGGTGTAAAGACCTACGATAATCTACTTTTAGAACTACGTTAGACGGCTCTCTTATTATTTCATAAGTGTAATCCTTATCTTCAACCATTAAATATCCCTCTTTTTCCTTCCAATTAACAAAACATTAATATAGGTATTATTACATTTCTGAATTATTAGTATTTAAACATTTTGATTAAAATGGACATTCCACAACAAAATCCACCGGAAATGCAACAAGAAGCTCCAAAAAAGAGCAAGAAAGATGTAATTGATCCAGAAATAATTTCATTAAAAGAAGAATTGAAGAGAATTTTTGTTGGAATTAAGTCTATTGAAGATAAAATGATGAATTTAGATAATAGAGTTAATGTTATTGAGAATAATTTAATTGCTACTAAAAAAACATTAAATACTGAGTCTAAGGCCTTAAGTTCTAGAATTTTAGATAATTTAAAGGAAATTGATTTAATTAAAAAAAGTGTAACTGAAGTTGTTGCTGATTTAAAGAATTTCGCAAGAGTTGAAGAAGTTGCAACAATCAGAAAATATTTGGATTTATGGGAACCTTTGAATTTTGTAACTAGAGAAGAATTAGATGACAGACTTTCTAATAATTGATTAAGTAAAATATATTTTAGAAAACTATATATACTAGCTTATAGATTATTTTAGTGGTGATATTATGGATTTTAAAACTTCAAAAAAAATTTATTTAATTGGTTCAATCATTTTAATCATTGAAGCATTAGGGATTTTCTTCGACTTTTTCGCAGGAACTGATGAATTTATGCTTAGTATGGCAAGTATTGAACTTATTTTAGTTGGTATAGCCTTAATGATGATTTCAAAAGCCGATGTTGTTAAAAAAGGATTATTTAGCAAAAAAGAAATCGGAGTTATGCAATTAGTTATTGGAATTATTGCATTTATTATTTCTCTAACAGGATTATTGATTAATGGAATTAAAAGTCAAGATATTTTATTATCAGCTAGAAACTCAGAAGCTGCTTTTCTACTAGTATCAATCTATCTTATTGCTTCATCAATGCCAAATCTTAAGAAAAAGTTTAAATGTGAAAAATCATTAGGAATAACTCAATTAATTATTGGATTATTAATTTCTTTTGGAGCATTATGGGTTGGATTTTTCAATCAAGGATTTATTAAAATCTTAACAAGTTTAACTTTTATTGAAGGTTTAATTACATCAATATTAGTTGGAGCTTATATGATTGTATCTTCAATTTCAAGGTTAGAGAAGAAGAATTTATTAAGAACTCAGAAGAATTTATCAAAGTTAATTCTTTTAGCAGGTCTTTTTGGTTTAGCTTTTGGAACATCTTATAGTTCTGGAGGAATTTTATATGCCTCAGGAATTATTTCTTCATTAACAGGAACTTGGGGATTACTAAACGCTTCTAAGAATGTAAGTAAAAAGAAATAATTCTTTTTATTTTTATTTTATTTTTTTATAATATTTTGT
Organism: Candidatus Woesearchaeota archaeon; assembly: GCA_019323235.1. GTDB lineage: Archaea > Nanobdellota > Nanobdellia > Woesearchaeales > JABIAG01 > JAHWHN01. The sequence continues at coordinate 8,223 of JAHWHN010000164.1, forward strand.
TCTAATTAAAAACATTAATACAGCATCATTAATTTAATTACATTCTGAGCATAAATATTCTTTCGAAACATTTATATATTAATTTACCAAAAATGAACATATGAATTCCAGAAATGTTAAGATTCTTAAGATTATTTCCATCTTATTATTAGTAGTTATTTTTTCAACAAGTGTTTTGGCTGCGTCAAGGCTCGATAGAGTAATGGATGGCATTACAAGTGTTCTAAGTAAGAAAATTTCGTTAAATAATTATGATGGTGGAGAATCAACTGCACAGTTCTGGGTTTTCTTAGCAGTTTGGGGTGTTTTATTTGGATTCATTTATGCGTTATTAACTAGTGAAAAAATTGTTGGTGAAGGAAAACCATTAGCATATATGGGAAACAATCCAAAAATTGCTAAAGTTATAGCTTTATGTATGGCTATATTAACAATTTACACAATACCAATCTCTTGGTTTGGAGGAATTCTTATTTGGGGTATAATCTTACTTCTAGGATTTTATGGTTTTAGAATGGTAAGATTCTTGATGAAATACAATACAGAATTAGCAAAAGAAAACAGAAAATTAGAAAGAGAAGATAAAGCAGATATTAATCAACACAGAACAGAAATGAAAGCAATCAAGGAAACATCAGATATATTAGATGTTGATCACGATAACCCAAAAAAAGTAATGGATGATGCAATTGAAAATGTTGACAAAATAAGTTTTCCTTCTACAATTGAAGAAGCAAGCTTAACAAATGTTGCAAGTATATTAAGTAACTTAGCTGTTTCATTGCCAGTATTTAAAAATGAAAATATAAAATTTGTTTATGAATCAGATTCATTAAAAGGACCTGAATTACTTAAAAAAATAAATGATAAACTTTCTGCATTAAAAGAATTTGTTAATAGAATGAGAAGTGGCAATTCTTCAAAAGACTATGAATTTTATAGAACAAAGAAAGAGAATCTAGAAAAACAATACAAAGGCGAAATTGCTAGAAACCCAACTATGCGAAGAGAAATTTATCACCAAGATGTAAGTGAATTAGAAGACCTCCGTAAATATATAGATAATACATACAACACAGCAGTTGCAAAAATTAATTCTTTAGAAAGTAGTCTTAAAAAATTTGAAACAAATAAAGACTATGCAAGTTTAGACCGATTTAGAAAAGATTTAATCATAGACAAGAATGATTTAGAAAGAGAGATTAGAATTTTCATAAATAAAGAAAAAACAATCTTAAGTGAATTTCAAAGTCATCTTAAACTATTTAAAGAAGAATTTGAAGAAGGTATTGAAAACGCTGAAAATACATTAAAAGAAATGGAAAATTTGAGTAATGAATTCAGTAAATTAAAAGCAAATATAAAAGATAAGAAAATGAAAAAAAGAGGTTCATTTATCAATCCAAAGAGACAAAATGATAATATGAACGAAATAAAGACTGTGTTAGGAAATCTCGTAAAGGCCTATGATAATGACTTTAAGAATAAATTAGATGATCAAATAAATAAA
>JAHWHN010000165.1 GCA_019323235.1 Candidatus Woesearchaeota archaeon
CAACTGAATTTGAAAATAAAGTCGAAGTTAGTATAAAAGACTTTGGAACTGGCATTTCGGAAGATGATAAAAGTAAACTATTAAGAATTGATTCAAAAGTTTCTCGATATGGAACAATGGATGAAAAAGGCACAGGTTTAGGTTTGAATATCACTAAGGATTTCATTGAACTCAATAGGGGAGAACTTCGCTTTGAAAGTAAACTTGGTCAAGGTTCGAAATTTATTTTTTCATTACAGAAAGCAAAAATCAACTAATTGATAATTAAACAATAGGAAAATAATGTCTGAAGCCATTTATACAGTTATAATTGATGATGAATTGAGTTTTCTATCTTCTTTTGAACTTCTTGTTAAAACTAACTTTCCTGAAATTGTAATAATTGGAACCGCTACTAAAGTAAAGACAGGTATTGAATTGATTGAAAAGTTAAAACCTCAATTAGTATTTCTTGATATTAATTTACCAGATGGTATGGGTTTTGATATTTTAGAAGGAATTAGCGACCGTAATTTTGAAGTAATCTTTACAACTTCATATACTAAATATGCAGTTCAAGCATTTGAGTTTTCAGCATTACATTATTTATTAAAACCAATAAAACTAGAAAAGTTAAAAGAATCAGTAAAACGCTACAAAGAAAAGAAAGGAAATAATAATCTTGATGTTCAATTAAAAATACTGAAAGAAAGTTTACTTCAATCACCACAGAAAATACTTCTACCATCAATGAGTGGAAACAAGATAATTAATATTGCAGATATTTTATACTGCGAGGCCGCAAATGCATATTCTTATATTCACTTAACCGACAATCAAAAAGAAATGGTTTCGAGACCGCTGAAAATATTAGCAGAATCTTTTGAAGAAATGGACTTTTTAAGGATTCATGCAAAGTATCTTGTAAACACAAAATACATCATAAAATACAAAACAGGTAAGAATCCTGAATTACAGATGATTAATGGAACAGAACTACCCATATCTCAACAGAAACTTAATGAAGTAAAAGATACATTAAGTAAATGTATTAAAATATCTACTTGATGAAATTACTCAATTGCAAGATGAAATCACTCAAATAGAAAATAATATTCGATTCTAAATAATTGACAAATATGGTGCTTATAATATTCTTATTTTTGTAATAAGTGAATTGTTCTTTTCTAAATTCATTGTTAATTTATTTTAAAACACAGGTGAAATATGGAAGATAATAATCAAATTACTGAAAAAGTAAATATTTGGTTAATGGCAAATCAAGACAAATTGCCATCAGAAAAAATCGGTCAACTCAAATCTACACTTGACAAAGTAGATAATGCAAAAATTGATGCATTGATGTCATTAGAACTTAAAAGTCCAATGACAATATTTTTACTTGCCTGGTTTGTAGGTTGGCTTTCATTAGATAGGTTTTTATTAGGAAGTACAGGTGTAGGAATTGCTCGAATAATAACAGCACATGGATTAGGTATCTGGTGGCTAGTTGATTTAATAACAGCAATGAAAAGAACAAGAAACTATAATTATAATTTAGTTAAGAATTCATTAGGTATTTTCTAATAAGGAGGAATAATGAAAAATTATTTAAATAAATTATTTGGAATCTTAGTGGTTCTATCTCTGTTTTCATGCAGTGGTAAAGATGAAGTTCTTGTAAAACCTGAAACAGTAAATGTGAAAGGAGATTTAAAAAACTATCTTAAAGTAGTTGAAAATGAATACGAAATCGTGCAAGATTTTGGTGGAAATATTTCAATAAAAATGAAAGCAGTACAAGTAATGTCAGAACAAGAAATTCAAAATAATGAATTTACTTTAACTTTATCACTATTAGATGAAAAAGGAATGCCAGTATCTGGAGTAGGAGAATTTAAATTAAATAGTAATTCTCGTGACAAAATAACAAGTCTCCTAAAATCAGGTAATGAAGAAGAAGTACTGCAATTTAATACCCTTGTAGGGGATTATAATCAAGAAGAACATGGGGAAAAAGTCGAAAAATTTGTTGTATCTAGTTCAATGAAACCAAAAGAAGAATCATACAATAATTCTAATGATAATATGTATGAAGTAGATGGAGAATTACATTATAGCGAAGCTGACCTTGATGAAATAGAAGGCAATAATGGTGAGAATAATAATTTTACAAACTCAGAGTCATATAATAATTCGAGTACTAATTTTAATGAATTACTCACTTCCTATGAGAGTTACATTGACCAATATATAAGATTATTCAAAAAAGCAAGAAATAATGACTTGTCTGCTTTGAGCGAATATCCAAGTATGATGGAAAAAGCAAATGACTTACAACAAAAGATTGAGGCCGTAAAAGGGCAATTAACTCAAGACCAATTGAATAAGTTTATAAAATTACAACAAAAACTAATGAATGCAGCTTCTAATTTTTAGTAGTATTAAATGTCAAATATCTATTTTGAAGAATAGGGGCTAGTCTGCCCCTTTTTATTGAATGTTCTCAAAATATTAATATTGTTTATAAATAGAAAGTATAATGATCACAAATTGAGACCGAATTAAATAGAATTAAAAAGTTCTAATTTGAAAGGATTTTCTAATAATTAACAAAACATCAAATATAATATAACAATTAATTATCAAGATCAAACTGCATAACTGATTGTCCAAAAACATATTAAACAAACTCTTCGTTTTTTTCTCA
>JAHWHN010000166.1 GCA_019323235.1 Candidatus Woesearchaeota archaeon
AATTACTTTAGATAACAGAACTGATGAAGAAGCTTTGGGATTAATTAATCAAATAAAGGATGAAATTAATACTGATAATTTTGCTGAAATGGCTAAAGAATATTCAGAAGGTCCATCTTCTGTTGATGGTGGAAGCTTAGGATGGTTTTCTAAAGGACAAATGGTTAAGGAATTTGAAGATGCTGCATTTTCTTTAGAAGTTGGAGAAATTAGCGAACCAGTTAAAACTCAATTTGGATACCATCTAATTTACTTAGAAGATAAAATAACAAAATGAACAAAGATGTTTGGGCAGTAATTCCTGCTTATAATGAAAGTAAAAACATAGGAAATGTTCTAAAAGAAGTTAAAAAGTATCTTAAGAATATTGTAGTTATTGACGACGGTAGTAAAGATAATACTTATGAAGTAGCTAAGAATGAAAACGTAATTGTTCTACGTCAAATTCCAAATAAAGGTAAAGGCGCAGCTATGAGAAAGGGTTGTGACTATGCTATAGAAAATGGAGCTCAAAAAATCATTTTAATGGATAGTGATGGACAACATGATCCAAAGTTTATTCCAAATTTTATTAATTCTTTAAATGAAGTTGATTTGGTATTTGGAGTTAGAAAGTTTTCTAAAAAAATGCCTTTATTGTTTAGATTTGGTAATTCTTTTCTTAGTGGCAGTATTAAAGTATTGTATGGATTTAAATTAAGAGATACTCAATCAGGTTATAGAGCCTTTAATTCAAAAGTTTATAGAAAGATAAAATGGAAGTCTAATGACTATTCTGTTGAATCTGAAATGATTGCAAGAGCCGGTAATAATAAAGTTAAATCTAAAGAAATTCCAATAAGTACAATTTATAATGATAAATATAAAGGTACAACTCCTTGGGATGGAGTAAAGATTTTTTCAAATATGATTAAATGGAAGGTTTTAAGATTAAGATGAAAATATTAATGGTGTGTCCAGATTGGTTTCCTAATTCTGCAGGATTGGCTCAATCTTGTTATGACACTTGTAAACAATTTATTAAACATGGACATGAAGTTAAAGTAATTGTTGCCAAAGATAAAAATGTTGATCATAAAGATCTTAATGTAAAAGAAATTCCTTATTTAACTAGATTTGGAGGAAGAAATCCTTTTACTTTTAACATATTTGATAAAATTAAAGAAGAAGTTGAATGGTGTGATGTTGTTTGTTTATTCAGTTATATGTATATTATGAATAGCCAAATTGCTAAACTAAGATGTAAAGGCATAATTAACAAACCAGTAATCCATTTTTATAGAGGAAGTCTAGAATCTAATTTTTTGAAACATGTTGGCTTATTTACTAAATTATCTAAAATTATGTATGATTGGTTATTAGCAAAACCAATGTTTAAATGTGTTAATCATGTAATCTCAAATTCAGAACCAACTTTAGCTTTAATGGAACAAAAATATGATGTTTCTAAAGATAGACTATCTTATGTGAAAAATGCTTTGTATGTTGATGAATATCCTTTATGGACTAAAGAGAATAAAAGGATTGTTTTTATTGGAAGATTAGTTGATAATAAAGGAATTAAATTTTTTGGTAGAATTTTGGAGTCAATTCCTTCAAATTGGAAATTTACAATTATTGGAGATGGTCCTTTGAAGAAACAAATTTTAAAATTAAAAGATAAATATGATAATATTGAATTAATTGGTAAAGTAAATCATGAAGAATGTTTGAAATTAATTTCTGAATCGGATATTAATATTTTACCAACTTTTGCGGAAGGAAGTCCTAGGTCTGTTATGGAAGCTTCTGCTTGTGGAGTTCCTTCAATTTGTTTTGCCGTAGGAGATGTTCCTAATACCATTCCTTCAAATTGTGGTTATTCTATAACTCCATATAATATTGAGGAGTTTTGTAGTAAATTAGAATTATTGATAAAAGATAAAGATTTGAGAGAGAGAATGGGTATAAGTTCAAGAAAATTTGTTGAAGAAAACATGGATTGGGAAGTTGTATATCCTCAAATTGAAAAGATATTGAAAGAGGTTGTTGAATGAAACTTGGGATTGTCATAACTGGATTGGGCACAGGTGGAGCAGAAAATCATTTGTTAAAAGTACTTCCTAAGTTAAAAATTCCTTTGTTTGTTGTTAGCTTAACTAATTTAAATGATATTGGTAAAGAATTGGAGAACAAAGGAATTAAGGTTTATTATTTGGGCTTAAATAAATTTAATTTATTATCCGTAATTAAAAAGTATAAAAATATTTTAAGAAAGGAAAAACCTAGTGTGATTGATACCTATTTAATTCATGCAAATATTTTCGGAAGATTATTTACTCCTAGAAAGATTAAATTAATCAATTCAGTAAGAGGAGATTATTTTAACAGGAATGATTTTAAGTTTTCAAAAATTGTTAAATTTTTTGATAAAATTACTAGAAAAAGAGTTGATTTGTGGGCCCC
>JAHWHN010000020.1 GCA_019323235.1 Candidatus Woesearchaeota archaeon
CAACACCATCATTTGGTATATGTGATAATGTGAATGCTTCATCTGGATTACCAACATTCATCATAATTTTTGTATGAGTTGGAGGGATACTATTTAGGTTTGTTTTAGTTATTTTAAATGGTAATTGGCCATCATAAATAAAACCATCTTCACCTTCTGCACAACTAACAGTAATTTTTCTTTTATCTTTAATTAACTCAGTACCATTATTTGTTCCTACAACACAAGGAATTCCTAATTCTCTAGAAATAATTGCTGCATGACAAGTCCTTCCTCCCCTATTAGTTACAATTGCAGAAGCAATCTTCATAATAGGTTCCCAATCTGGATCAGTCATATCAGTTACTAAAACCTCTCCTTTCTTAAATTTGTGAATGTCTTTTACACTTTTAATAATATGGGCTTTACCAGCACCAATTCTTGAACCAACGCTTTTACCATGAGTAATTACTTTTCCTTTTTTCTTTAAAGAATAAGATTCTAAAACTGCTACATCTTTTTGTGAAGCGACTGTTTCTGGTCTTGCTTGAACAATATATAATTTACCAGAAGTTCCATCCTTTGCCCACTCCATATCCATTGGAGTATATTTATCGTGTTTTTTTGTATAATGATCTTCAATAATACATGCCCATTCAGCTAATTTTAAAATTTCATCATCCGTTAAAACAAATTTCTTTCTATCTACTTCTGGAACTGGTACGTTTTTTACAGGTTTATTACCATCATTCGTATAAACCATTTTGATTTTCTTTTCACCAACACTTTTTTTGATAATTGGCTTGAAACCTTTTTTCAAAGTTGGTTTGTATACATAATACTCATCAGGATTTACAGCACCTTGTACTACGTTCTCTCCCAAACCATAAGCACCAGTAATTAATGCAGCATCTTTAAATCCAGATTCTGTATCTATTGAGAACATAACTCCTGAAGATGCTAAATCAGACCTAACCATTTTTTGAATTCCAATTGATAATTTTACATCAAAATGATTAAATCCTTTATCTTCTCTGTAAGAAATTGCTCTGTTTGTGAATAAAGAAGCAAAGCATTTTTTACATGCATTGATTAAATTATTAATTCCTTTAATGTTAAGGTATGTTTCTTGCTGTCCTGCGAAGGAAGCATCTGGTAAATCTTCAGCAGTAGCAGAACTTCTTACTGCAACATCACAATCTTTACCATATTTTTTTTGTAATTTTCTATAAGCATGAGATATTTCATAGTATAATGTTGATGGAAGTTCAATATTTTTAATTAATTCTCTAATTTCTCTTCCAGTATCTTGTAAATTTTTGATGTCTTTTGTCTTTAAACCTTTTAGAATTTTCTTAATTTTATCTTGGGCATTTGTACTTTTTAAAGTGTATTCGTAAGCATAAGCAGTAACTGCAAAACCATCAGGAACATTAACTCCTTTTTTTGTTAGATTTTGATACATTTCACCAAGAGAAGCATTCTTTCCACCTACTAAAGGAACATCAGAAATACCAATCTCATCGAACCACAAGACTAAACTCTTACTTTTTGATTCTTTATTCATTACAAATATCACCCCAATTTAACTTTTCCTAGTTTTTTAATATATAAATGTTGTTATTTATTTAAAAACATAAATTTAGAAAACTCTTTATTTTAAAGGTTTTAATAGAAACTGGATTATTCGATAGATATACTTCCTTTCATAAATATGCAAAAATATTTAAATGAATTTGTTATTATAAGGATTATGTTCGGATTTGGTAAAAAGAAAAAAGATGATCTCTTTGGGGATGATGACTTTAATGATGAAAATTTGTTTGGAGGAGAAGGTAAATTTCCACCTGCAGAAAATGCTTTTGATGAGCATACTCCAATAAGTCAAATCCCAAAACCTGCTAATTTAGGTAGTGCTGACGATATGGGTTTTCAAAAAGATAGTTTTAATCAAAATTCTGGTTTTAATAATCCTTCACAAGTTTCTCAACCAATGAATAATCAAAATAGTTTTAATAGTCAAGAATTAAATAGTCATAAACAAGAAGTTATTCTTGCTAAATTAGATGCTATCAAAGCAAGCATAGATACTTTAAATCAAAGGATGATTAATTTAGAAAATAAAATTAGTCAACAAGAAAGAAGATGGTAAAAAAAAGTAATAAAAATATTTTTTTCTTCACTATTTTTTCAATTTCATTAATTTTAGATATTTTATCTAAATATTTAATTAATTTATTTCAACCAAACTTTAAGGTATTGCCTTTCTTCGCTATTGTTTTTATTAAGAATGAAGGGGCAGGTTTTGGTTTATTCAGAGGACAATTTTTATTTTTAACAATTGTATCAATATTATTTCTAGGAATTATTGCTTATTACTATAAAAAAATTGAAAACAACAAATTATTATTGACTTCTATTTCATTAGCTTGTGCTGGAGCTTTGGGGAATTTAATTGATAGAATAAGCAGAGGTTTTGTAATTGATTTTTTAGATTTATTTTACAATAACTTTCACTGGCCAGCATTTAATATTGCAGATGTTTCTTTAGTTTCTGGAATGGTTTTATATATAATTTATTCATATAAAGAAGAGAAGAAAGAAAATAAAGATAAAAAGAAAAGAAAAAAATAAATTATTTATTAAAATAATCTCTATTTAACAAACCTTTCAAAGAACCAATCATTTCTCCATTAACATTAGAAACTTTTGACATCTCAACACCAATTTGTGCTAATTGTTTTACTTCACTAGCCAATACATAAAAAGACATCCCTCCAATACTACACTCTTTCTTTTGATGTTCTATAATTACACGAGCATAATCTGATCTTTTTACATATAATTCCATACCTAAATTATCTCTTATAGCATCATCCATTTTATGTTCTAGACAAGTTTTCAAAGTTTCATAGTTTCTAATATCTTGGTCTACTAATTCCAAATCATTTTCTAATTCAACATATCTTTTTAATAAAGAAACATTTCTTTCTTCATTCCTAGAATATTCTTTATCGGTGTGGTCATGAGTAGCTAAATATTGTTCTAAATCTAATTTAAAACTTTCAACTTTATCAAGTTCTTTGTTTAAATCATCCCTATTTAATTTTAAAACATTATAGCTACTTACACAATCAATAACTTCTTTTTCTAAAGAATCTATGTAAGAATTTCTTTTTTTGATAACTCCCCTTAGTTCTTTAGTATATTTTTCTAAAGTACTTGAAATTTGAGATAAGTCATCAACAATCTTCGGAACAGCTTCTTTGAGATTTGCTTTCTTGATTATTTTTCTTTCTATTTCTTCAACATAAACTTTTTTCCAACCAAAATGTTTTCCCAAAGAACCAAAGAAATATTTTGTTTTTTCAACTTCTTCAGTAATTATTTCTGGAATTTCTTTTAGATAATTGCTATTTTCTAAATTAGATTCTAATTCTTCTAC
>JAHWHN010000021.1 GCA_019323235.1 Candidatus Woesearchaeota archaeon
AATGGGTTTTATTAATAAATGTTATTCTTTTATAATGCTTAAAACATGCTAAAAATGTGGAAATAAGTAAATTTTTAAAGAATTCAAAATTAGTGGAAAAAATGTTTGAAATCAATAAAAAAACAACTTTGAGTAAATGTGATAAGTCTTCAATTGGAGGTATTGATAAACCAATTCAAAAATTATGTAAAATAATTAATGATAAAGAAAATTATTATACTACTTCAAGTTGTTCTGGAAGGATTGTTTTAAGAGATGGTTTTGAGAAAACTGTTAGTAAATGGTTATTTGTTAGTCATAATTTAATTAAATTAGAAGAGATAAAACCTTTTTTGAATAATGAAGAGGTTTGGATTAGGTCTGAGCCAATGATACTTCATGTATCTTGTAAAACTATTGAAGATGCCATTAATTTAGTAAATTTAGCCAGAAATAATGGTTTTAAAAGAGCTGGAATACAATCTTTAAGAAAAAATATTGTTGAAATTTCTTGTTCATCAAGTATTGTTAATACTATTTTATCTAAAAATGGAAAAATATTAGTTGATGAAAATTATTTATCTATTTTAGTTGATGAGTGTAATAATAAATTAAAAAAGACTCATGAAAAAATTAAAAGATTTGAAGAAATATTTAAAAAAATAAAAAATTAATTATTGCACAATTCTTGAATTCTTTCAGCTTCAGCAAGTTCATAATTTGCAACATTATCTAGATATCTAACTAGTTGTTCCCTATATTCTTCAATTTCTAGATTTGGCCAGAATTTATCCTGAGGTGGCTTATTATTTGAGTTTAAAGCAATAATATATTTAGGATTACATTTTAAAAATATAACTACACTATAAACTGGATCAACAATCTTCATTTTTTCAACACCATAAATAACATCATAAACTTCTTGTTCCTCAGACCAAACATTACTTGTATAAATTCCACTTGAACGTTCAATTAGGCTACTATTGAATTTATGTTTGTATTCATTAAAAGGTCTTTCCTCAAGTAAAACTCTTTTCAAATTTAAAAGTCTTAATGAAGTTAATTCTTCAAAGAATGCTTCATCATCATAGACATAATCTTCTTCATTTTTTATTTCAAGAATTAACGCTATAGAGGATGAATAATAATTGTATTTTTCATCAGACAAATCATTATATTTGTTAATTTTTAAATCACCATTTCCTTCTTCGAAAGAAATATACTTTTTTCTATAAGCATCGATAATTATTTTTTCAACTTTTGCAAAGTCTGCACATTCACCACAATCTACATTACAAATACAAGATTCAAGTTCGTCACAAACACCATTTCCACAAAGGTCTTCTTCAATAATTACGTCTTTTGATTCATTTATAACAACTTCTTCTACTTCTTCTGGTGATGCCGTATTATCAACACCACATCCCACTAAAGAAAGAACTAAAATACCAATGATTATTAATTTAATATTCATAATTATATTGAAATTTTCTTATATATAAATTTAGTTAAAATAAATAATCTAGAAGTTTAATAAAAAATATTAAAAAAACAAGATAAAAATCTTGGTTTATCTTGCAGCATCAGCTTGTCTTTCAGTTTCGTTTTTCTTAGCAACAGAGTTACTTTCTGGTTTTGACTGAGCAGCTGCGATAATTTCACTAGCTAAAGTTTCTTCAATTCTCTTTTTTCCATTGAAGGCTTTTGTATAAGCTCCTTGAGTCATGTATCTTAAAGAGATATCAATTCTTCTTTGAGGAGAACATTCTACAGCTTTAGGATATCTAGCTCCACCATACTCGATAGCTACAATTTCTTCTCTAGGTGCACCATTTTCTACTGCTTTAACTAGTACTGAAATTGGATTAGATTTTGTTTTTTCTTCAACAATTCCTAGAGCATTTTCAACAATTTTCATTGCTTGAATATTCTTTCCACTCATGTGTCCAGAACTGATTTTATGCTTTTTAGATTTGTGACCAGGAATCATTATTTTATTCACTAATCTTTCAACAATTGAATATTTTGATTTCCAAAATCTATATTTTGCATTTCTTCCGTAAGTGTTTGGAACTAATCTTGGTTCTAAATTGATATACTCAATTAAACCAGGATCTTCAACTTTAACACCTTCAGAATCCCATCTATTAAAAAATTTAACATCCATTTTATCTTCTCGCTTTCTCTATTTTTCCTCTTAATAGAGCATTTAAACTTTGATCATTAACTTTGATAACTTGCCATCTGATACCAGATAAGTCACCTTTAGTTTTTCCCATTTTACCACCGATACATTCTACAACTACTTCATCGTGTTCATCAATTAATTTTGATGCACCATCTCCAGGGCAAAATGCAGTAATTTGTTTACCATTTTTTACTAATTGAATTCTAGCACACTTCCTCATTGCTGAGTTTGGCTGCTTCGCCTCAATTTGTACTTTTTCTAGAACGATACCTTTAGCTTGTGAAGCACCTTCTAAAGGATCTGCTTTAACTTTAAGACCAAGAATTTTATTCTTATAACGTCTACTCAACCAACTTGATTGAATTCTTCTCTTTAACAGCTTCTTTGCTGCGTTTATACCATTAGTTTTCTTACCCATAATAACTTGGAAAATCCACATTTATTTAAAAAGGTTGTGGTTTCCGTCCTCCTAAACTTTAATCGACAATGATGTCTTCAATCTTAAAATACCTCTTTACAAGTGATTTTAAGCTTTTTAATCTCTCTCTATCTCTTCCATAAACTAACCCTTTTGTTTTAGTATCTGGACAGTGTATGTAAACAATTGAATCTTTAAATTCAACATCTACATTTTTAACAGGATAAAGTGATTTTTTTACGAATTTTGTAATGTCTGGATTAAATTCCATTACTTTAATTCTTTTCTTTAATTTTTCACTAATATTCTTTATGTTAATTCCTTGCTTACCTATAGCTTTTGCCAACATACCTTGATCTACTACAAATACTATCAAAGAATCTTCCTTAAAACAATCCTTTACTTTAGCTTTTGTAAAAGATTCAAAGAATGTAGAGAATTTTATAGTCTCTACATCATAAAGAATTTTAGTCATTTTTGATTCCAATTACTGAAATAAAATATGGTTTCTTACAAATAATACCTAATTCATCATTAGCTTGTTTTAATGTTTTAACTTCAACGGAACTAATTGACGCTAATTTATCTAAATCTTCAAGCATACTTTCTGGAGTATTTGAAGCTACATAAACTTGCTTTAATCCATTTGAAACTAATCCTTTTTTAACTTCTTTGAAGCCAATTAACAAAGTATCATTTTCCATACTTTTTTTGATGTTTAATACATCTTCACTTATTTCTTTTTTTGCCATTTGTTTTTCCTCCTGTGAACTCCGAGTTTACTGGAAAAAGTAAACCTTTCTCTCACAAAAACATTATTTATTTTTTAACCTCAGTTATTAATCCAGGTAATCCTGTACCTACAGGAACTGGTTGGTTAATCATTACGTTTTCTACTACTGAATTCAATAAGTCTTTCTCTCCAGTTACAGATGCATTAAGTAAATGCTTTAATGGAGTTTCGAAAGATGCTCTTGCTAATGCAGATGATTTTTCATTTACTACACCATATCTAGTAATACCTTTAATCTCTCCAGAAGCACACATAGTATCTGATACTAATAAGATATGTCTCTTATCAACATTCAAACCTTGGCCTTCAATAACTTTCATTAATTCTTCATAAATTACTTGTCTTGCTGCCTCAATACCATACATGTCTTGAATTTCAAATAAATCATTTGTTCTTGTTTTTGTAGTATCAACAAATTCTAAAGTTGAGATTTCTTTTAAATTAGAACCAGAAGTCATAATAATAAAATCATTATCTCTTTTAATTGGTAAAACTTCAGTAATTCTTTTAACACCACTTACAAAAACATCTTTTAAGTTTTCTTTTAACTTATATAATTCATATAATGAAGAATCCTTAGTTGTTAAAGTTACTTCAATGATATCATCATCAATTCTTTTAACATCTGTTTTTTTGAAAGATTTCTTGATAACTGCAATTATTTTTTTCTGATTTAATTTGTAATCATCCATTTTAACTCTATCTAAAACTACTTCAATATTCATTTCAGAAATGTCAACATTGAATTCTTTTACAAATACACCCAATAAAGTTTCTTTTATTGATTTTGCGATTTTCTTAATTTCTTCATAATCAGTATAATCTTTTTTCAAGTAGATTTCCATTAAAGGAGTTGAAATTGCTTTTCTACCATCTAAAATTTCAATAATCCTTGGAAGACCCATTGTAACGTTCATCTCAGAAACTCCCGCGAAGTGGAAAGTATCTAATGTCATCTGAGTACCTTGTTCCCCAATAGATTCCGCTGCGATAATCCCAACAGATTCTCCAGGACTGATTTTTGAATTCTCAAACTCATGAACTAAAATTTCTAATACTTCATTAAGTTGTTTTTCACTAAGAGCTTTACCTTCTTTTTTCAAGTCTTCGATTACTCTTTCAGGTAATATATCCAAGTATTTTTTATCTATTTTCATTTTGACATTACCTCTTGAACAATTCTTTTTACGTTAATTTTTCCTTTTTCTGATTTAGATACATCAATTCCATCCTCTCCATATTTGAATTGGACAATCTTTTGAGATGCATCTCTTACAGTTCCATCATACTCAATTTTGAAATCTTGCATTGCATTAACTAATCTTCTATACAAATAACCAGATTTTGGAGTCCTTAAGGCTGTATCCATCAGTGAATCTCTACCTACCATTGCTTGGAAGTAGAACTCAGAAGGATCTAAACCTTTTCTGAAACCGTCTTTAATGAATCCATGAGCTTTGGAATCTAAAGAACCTTTCTTGAAAACAGATAAAGTTCTACCTTCATAACCTTGATGAAGTCTTCCACCTCTCATTACTTGCTGACCAACACAAGCACCCATCTGGATAAAGTTAATCATTTTACCTTTCGCTCCAGAAATAGCCATTGTCATAGTGTTAGAATCTCTTTTGGAATATTCATTAACTACTTCACCAGCTTCGTTCCTTGCATTGTTTAGTCTTTCAATAATTTTAACTTCTAGTGTTTCTTTTGCATCTTTACCAGGTAAAACATCAAATGTTCCAGCCTCATATTGTTCAATCATATCTCGAACATCTTTTTGAGCTACATCTAGAACTTCTTTAATTTGTTCTTCTGCTTGAGCTGGTAAATCTAAATCTGAGATTTTAGATGTGAAACCATATCTAGTTAAAACTTCAATACCTAATCTAAATAATTTATACAATAAGTCTGAAGTTTGATCAGCACCATATTTTTGATGATATCTTCTGATTAATAATCCTGAACCGCCTCCAAGATTTACTCCATCTAAGATTCCTTTAATTAGTTGACCATTTCTAATCTCAATGTCTTCACCAGCTTTATCTTTTCCAATAAAAGTAAAGTCACTAGGGAATAAATTAGATACTAATTCAGCACCAGTCACAACATCTTTCTTAACTTTAATATCATCTACACCAATTGCATATAATAAGTCAACTGCTTCTTGTCTTGTAAAATTCATGAATTTTGTTAAAACATAATTACCTGAAACAGCATCTTGAATACAACCAATTACTGAACCACCATGACCAGGAGAGATTAATTGAGTTTGTACTTGCATTAAAATCTCTGCTTCAGCTCTAGCTTCTTCAGTTTGAGGAATGTGTAAGTTCATCTCATCACCATCGTAATCCGCATTATATGGGTTGTTAACAGATGGGTTCATCCTAAATGTTTTATATGGAAGAACTTTTACTTTGTGACACATCATACTCATTCTATGAAGAGAAGGTTGCCTGTTAAAGATTGCAATATCTCCATCTAATAAGTGTCTTTCAACAATATAACCAGGTTGTAATTCTTCTAAAGCAGCTTCTTTTGTTTCAGAAGTAATTTTCTTCTTTTTACCATCTGGTCTTTCAATATAGTTAGCACCAGGATATTTATCATGTCCATTTTCTACGAACTTCTTTAAATATTCAATATTCCAAGCAGTTACTCTTTCTGGAACTGATAATTTCATAGCAATAATTTTTGGAACTCCAACTTCATTAATTCCTAATCTAGCATCAGGTGAAATTGCTGTTCTTGCTGAGAAATTTGTTCTTTTACCAGCTAGATTATGTCTAATCCTTCCCTCTTTACTTTTAATTCTTTCAGAAATTGTTTTTAGAGGTTGTCCAGATCTGTGTCTAGCAGGAGGTAATTGAGCTACTGCGTTATCAAAGAAAGTTGTTACATGGTATTGTAATAAATCCCATAAATCTTCAATAATAATTTCTGGAGCTCCAGCGTTAATGTTCTCAAATAATCTTTGATTAATTCTAACAATATCTCCAAGTTTATGAGTTAAATCATCTTCAGATCTTTCACCAGATTCTAAAGTAATTGATGGTCTCATAGTTACTGAAGGGATTGTTAATAAAGTTAAAATCATCCACTCAGGTCTAAAAACATCAGGGTTAAAACCAAATAATGGTAAATGTTCTGATGGGATTTTTTCTAATCTAGATCTGATTTCAATTGGAGTAATTCTTTTTTCTTCTTCAATAAAAGTAGTTGGTTTTTCTAAAGCAACTTTAGCTTTTTTAGCCCCACAATGAGGACATGAAGATTGTGCTCTCATATTAAGAATTAATTTCTTAACATAATTTTCTTGAGTATTTGAAGTTCCTTCTGTTTTTAATCTTTCAACTTCAGCTAATTCTTTCTTTAATCTAGAATCTTTCATTAAAGCATAACCACATTCTGAACAAGTACTTCTTAAAACATTAAGAATTCTTGGTATGAAAGAAATATGCACTAAAGGTCTAGCCAATTCAATATAACCAAAATGTCCAGGACACTCTTTTAAATTTTGACCACAAGTCTTACATCTTAACCCTGGGTCAATTACTCCTAATCTCAAATCCATTAAACCACCATCAACTGGGTATCCTTCCTTATCATATAATTCTGCAGTTACAATTTTTGCAGAAGTCATATTCTTAATTAATTTCGGAGAAAGAATCCCAAAATCAATGGAATCGATTTTTTTGTAAACGTATTTATCCATATCTTCCATTTTAACCTCAATATTTATTGACTAATTTTAATTTTGGATATAATCCAAATGTTCTTAATTCATCCAACAACAATTTAAAAGCATAACTTAATTCAATGCTTGAAATTTCAGCATCATTTGCACATACTGGACAGAAAGTTCTATCTTTGTATCCATCATATAATGCAATCATACCACAAGTTTCACAGATAGGAACTACAGTTCTATCTGAATCAAATCTTTCTTTTAGTAATAATGATGCACCATGTGCTACAAAAGTATCCTTCTCCATCTCTCCTAATCTTAGACCACCTTCTTTTGCTCTACCTTCAGTTGGTTGTCTAGTTAATAATTGGATTGGACCTCTCGCTCTTGCGTGAAGTTTGTTAGCTACCATATGTCTTAATTTTAAGTAATACATATCTCCAACAAACACATTAACTTTTAATTTCTTACCAGTTGTTCCATTGTAAACTTTTTCAGTACCATCTTCTCTAAATCCTAATGATCTTAATTCACTTCTTAAATCATATTCGTGTTCAGATTCGAAAGTAGTTCCGTCAACATATCTACCATTCATTGATGCTACTTTTCCACCCAATAATTCTAAAACGTGGGAAACTGTCATCCTTGATGGAATACCATGTGGTGAGAAAATTAAATCTGGTGTAATTCCTTGTGAAGTGAATGGCATATCTCCAGGTTCAACAATTAAACCTACAACACCTTTTTGACCGTGTCTAGATGTAAACTTATCCCCAACTTCAGGAATTCTTTGTTCTCTTAATCTTACTTGAACGATTTTGTTACCATTAATATTTTCAGTTAACATAACAAAGTCAACAATACCTTGTTCACCATGTCTTAAAGATACTGAAGATTCTCTTCTTGTTGAACTTACTAAATTATATTCATCCAATCCTGATAAGAATCTTGGAGGTGATGTTCTACCAATAACAACATCTCCTTCTTTAACACTTGCTTCTGGAATAATAATTCCGTCTTCTTCAAGTAATTTGTAATCATCTTCACTTTTATAACCTTTAACGTCTTTATCAGGAATACTAACTTCATCAGTCAATCCTCCAGAATATCTTAATTCTTCAGCAGACATTGGTCTATAATAAGTACTTCTTCCTAATCCTCTATCAATACTTGCTCTGTTAATTACCAAAGCGTCATCCATGTTATAACCATCGTAAGCCATAATTGCTACTACAACATTAGCACCAGATGGGTGAGCATCATAATCAGATACTCCATGCATAACTGATTGAACCAAAGGTCTTTCAGGATTGTGTAATAAACTAATATCCATATCTAATCTTAAGAAAAAATTAGAAGCATATAATCCTAAAGCTTGTTTCTGGTTTTTAGAACCAATAGAAACTCTTGTTCCCTGTGTGAAATTAGCGAAAGGGAATAAAGATGTACACAAACTAAACATAACTAATGGAGAAATTTCCAAGTGTGTATGTTCATCAGTAATTTCTTCATCAGTAAAAGCAATAAATGCATTTTCTTCTTCAGAAGAATCTAAAAATTCAATTATACCTTGTTTCAATAAATCTGACCAAGCTAAATCTCCTTTTTCTAATTGTTTTAAATGTTGTTCAGTTAGTAAAGATCTACCATCTTTTACGATAATTAAAGGTCTTCTAACTCTTCCACCATTATTAAAAATGTAAACTTCATTTTTTGTTTTATCGTGATACACGTTAACATTATCTGATAAAGTATTTGTTCTTCTTTCAGTTCTGAAAGAACTTACAAACTCTTCAGGATTCTCAACAGTACCTATATATTTTCCATTCATGAAAACATCACTCATTTTGCACCTCGTTCAATCCTAATTCTTTTAACTTACCAATTAAATCTTGCTCATTTTCATCTAATGAAATTTGAGATAATAAAGATAAGTTCTTTCTTAAACCAATGTTTGTACCTTCTGGTGTTTCAGCAGGACACAATCTTCCTAAATGAGTAGCATGTAATGCTCTTGCTTGGAAGTTTTCTTGTGATGAAGATAAAGGAGATACAACTCTTTGTAGATGAGATAACATATCTAAGAAATTAATTCTTGATAATCTTTGAGATATACCTTTTCTTCCACCAACCCAATTTCCAGTAGCCATACTACTTAATATTCTAGAAGTAAGTAATTTTTCTCTAATAATTACTTTAACAGAAGGAACTTTTCCTCTTTTTACAATTCTTTGGAAATTATATAAAATATCACTAGTTAAAACTCTTAAGTTAGCTCTGAATAAATCCATCATTAACTCTCCAGATAATTTTAACTTTTTATTTCTATAATGATCTTTATCATCAACTGGTAAATCTCCTCTAGAAACTAAAATATATTTTCTTAATAATTTACAAATGTTTTTTGCTTTAATGACATTTGAATCTTCACTATCTCCAATATGTGGAAGTAAAAATCTATTCATTAAATCTTTAGTTCTCTCAACTCTAACTTCTTTAGGTTGAGCTACATTTATTTTTTTAGAAATAATATCTAAAGCATCATCTTGAGTTTTAATATTCATGAATTCATACATGTTTACTAAAACTTCATCAAAAGGATCTTCATTAGAAATTGTTTTCATAATTTCTTCATCTTTAACTAATCCTAATGCTTTTAATAATACTACAATTGGAATCTCTTTCATTCTTGCAAAAGAAATGTAATAAACACCATCTTTCTTCTTTTCAATTAAATGTGGAATTTTGAAAGAACCACTTTCTGAGAAAATTTTTCCAGCGTAAGCGTTTTTCAAAGTATCATATTCAACTAAGAAATTATTTGGCATTAAATCTTCAACAGAAATTAATACCTTTTCAGTACCATTAACGATAAAATATCCACCAGGATCTTTTGGGTCTTCACCTTTTTCAATTAATTCTTCTTCATTTAAACCATTTAAATGACAGAATTTACTTTTTAACATAATTGGTAAAGAAGCAATTTGTGTAGTAAAACTTTCTCTTTGTACACCATTGATGTGAGATGAAACACTTAAGAATACTGGAGCAGCATAAGTTAATTTTCTCATTCTTGCTTCCATTGGAGTAATTTCTCTCTTACTACCATCAGCTTCAACAATTTCTGGTTTACTTACAAAAATTTTGTCTAATCTTATTTTGAAATCTTCAACATTTGAAGGAATTATTGGTGGAATTAATTCTTTATTCTCATCAACTACCTTTTGCATCCCTGAATCAATAAACGCATTAAATGAAGAGATATTAGATGCTACTAATGAGTTTTCTTCAAAAAATCTTTGAAGAACTATTTTGGTTTTATTCATTCGACTACCCCTCTATAGAAAATGATTTTACCCGCCACTGGACTATTTCTTTCAATTTTTATAACATCCCCTGGTTTAACACTTAAGTTTAATAAAGCAGGATCAGTAACCAAAATTGATGGTAAATCTTTAACTTCAACATTGTATTCTTCTAGAACTTTTTGTTTTTCAGATTCTGATAATTTCTCATGTTTGGGAATCAGATCGTGAACACTTATTTTAATTGCTTTCTTAGCCATTTTTAATTGTAATCCCCTATTTATGAATGTAAATGGCGAGCCGGACGAGATTTGAACTCGCGACCACTTGATTAAAAGTCAAGTGCTCTACCAAGCTGAGCTACCGGCTCATTACCATGAAACGTTTCTTTTTGGTTGGTTCATCTTTGTTGATTTATATTGGTTGAACGCCCTGGCCGGGAGTCGAACCCGGGTCGAAGCCTCGACAGGGCTTCATGATAGGCCACTACACTACCAGGGCATAAATATCTCTAAACTGTTATAGTTTTGGAGAATTTATGTGTGTTTTAGTCTGGTGAAAAACTACTTATTTATAAAGGTTGTTGTTTAACAAAAATAGATTATTTATAATTTAATACTTTATCCAAAATGGCTTTCTTGCCCTTCCAATCAATGATTTCTTTAAGTACTTCCTCAATTCTTTGGACAGGAAATATATTAACTTTTGATAGTGTTGACTTGTCTAAAACAATATCACTCATGTTTGATTTAGGAACTATTACGTTTTTAATTCCAGCAGTTGCGGCTGCTTCTATTTTTGCAGAAACTCCACCAATTGCTAAAACCTCACCTCTAATTGATAAAGAACCAGTCATTGCATAATTTTGTTTGATTGGAACGTTCTTTAAAGCTGAAATAATTGCTGTTGCTATTGCAATAGAAGCTGAATCACCATCAACACCATATTCTTGAACAAATTGAATATAAACATCTTTTGTTCCAATAATATCATCTCCAAAGTATTTTTTTACTATAGCAGATACATTTTTAACAGATTCTTTTGCAATATCTCCAAGTTTCCCAGTTGCTATTACTTCAGGAACTTTACCACCACTTGTTACCTCTGCTTCAATTGCTGTTACTGTTCCAGATAAACTTTCACTATCACCCATCACTGCTAAACCATTAACTCTTCCTATAACGCTTCCTGATGTTTTAATTACTTCATATTCTTTTGTTCTTTCTAAATATCTATCAGAAATTTGTGATTCTAAAGATCTTGCAATTGACTTTGCTCTTTTAATATGTTCAGGTTGTACATATTTAACATTATCTTCTCTTGCTACATCAGCAGCGGCTCTAATTAAACCTCCAAGACTTCTTAATCTTAAAGTTAAATGACCTTTTCTATTAGCTCTTTTTCTTGCTTCATGAATGATTACATCTGCTGCATCTTTTGAGAAATGAAGATTTTTGTCTTTATGAACTTCTTGGGCAATAAATCTATATAATTTATTTCTATTCTCAATAGTATCTTCCATTGTTTCTTTCATGAAAACTTCATAACCATAACCCCTAATTCTGGATCTTAATGCAGGATGCATATTTTTTATTGCTTCTAAATTACCAGCAGCAACCATGATAAAATTACATGGAACTGGTTCTGTTCTAACCATTGCTCCAGCACTTCTTTCTGATTGTCCTGTTATTGAAAATTTACCTTCTTGTAAAGCAGTTAATAATTCTTGTTGAGTTGTTGGTTGTAAAGTTGACATCTCATCAATGAATAAAACTCCCATATGAGCTTTATGAATCATACCTGCCATAACTCTTTCATTTGCTGGCGTTCCCAATCCTCCAGATTGAAATGGATCGTGAAGTACATCTCCCAATAAAGCCCCAGCATGAGCACCAGTTGCATCATAAAAAGGAGCAGATTTATTATCAAAATTATCAACAATGACTTTTGGGTTTCCACCCTTCTTTTGAATCATTGTTTTTCTTCCCAAATTAATAATTAACATAAATAATCCAATAAATAACATACTTCCTAAGAAGAAAGCTACGAACATAATTGCTGCAACAGTTGCAGAATATTTTTGATAATAATTAAATGCCCACCATGGAGAAACCATAGCAAAAATTAACATAACTAACATGAATAAATTTTGAAATTTGAAAACATCTCCAGATTCCATTCTTGATTTCATAACTAATTCTCTTCCTTTACCGGCAGGAAGGACTCTAATTAATGGAGTATTCTCATCATTTGGATTTGCAAAAGAAACTACATCTTGTAATTTTTCTTTAGGTAACATTTTAGCTAATGCTAAACCTAGTAATGACTTACCAGTACCTGGTTCACCAATTAAAAGAACATGTCTTCTTCTTTTAGCAGCTTTTCTCATTACCTCTACAGCTTCATCTTGCCCTATTATTTGATCAATAAGATCTTTTGGGATTTTAATTTCATCCGTAGATTTAAAATTCAGTTCTTTTTCTGCAGATTTCTTTGCCATAAACTGATTTAGAAGTTTATCCTTTATAAAATTTATCTAGAATTTTAAGAAAAAGATTTATAACTAATTCTAATTAACAATACAATATGAATACTATGCAAGAAGGAAATGTTTTATTAAAAGTATTTAATGAAGATAAAAAGAGTAAAATTTCAAAAGAACTTCCAGTATTTTATAATCCTGTTATGAAGTTAAATAGAGACATTTCTATATTATTATTGAATTCATTGAAAAAAGATTTATTTCAAATTGCTCTTCCTATGGCAGGAAGTGGAGTAAGAGGAATTAGATTCATACAAGAATTAAATGAAGAAAAAATTAAATTTATTGCATTTAATGACATTTCTGAAGAATCTGTTAATTTAATAAAAGATAATCTTAAGTTAAATAATTTAAAATGGAAAAAATTGAAAAAATTAGGATTGTTAGATATTAGTCAATATGATGCTAATGAATTCTTATTATCATCAAGAGGTTTTGATTATATTGATTTAGATCCTTTCGGTCCGCCAATTCAGTTTTTAGATGCTAGTGTGAAAAGATTAGCAAGAGATAGTATTTTAGCAGTAACTGCAACAGATACTTCAGCATTATCTGGAACTTATCCTAAAGCTTGTAAAAGAAAATACTGGGCAATTCCAAGAAGAGATTCTTTAATGCATGAAACTGGATTAAGAATATTAGCTAGACGTGTTCAATTAATTGGACTTTCTCAAGATAAAGCTTTGATTCCAATATTTTCTTATTCTAAAGATCACTACATGAGAATTTTCTTTAGATGTGAAAAGTCAAAAGAAAAATGTGATGAGATTTTCAAAAACTTTGGTATGTTTAATGATGCTGGCCCAATGTGGTTGGGACAATTATGGGATTCTGATTTATGTAAAGATATGAAAGATAATAATGAGGAAGAAAGAAATCAAAAATTATTAGATATAATTTATGAAGAATCTAAAATTAATACTTTAGGTTTTTATAACATTCATGAGATTTGTAAAAATGAAAGAATTGATATTCCAAGATTTGACAAGTTAATTGAAGTTTTGAATTCTAAAAAGTACAAAGCTTGTAGAACACATATTTCTGATAAAAGTATAAGAAGTGATGTAAACAAAGAAGATTTAATTAAAATATTAAAATCATTTTAACAATCAAAAAGTTTATATCTTTAAACATTAAAAAAAGCGTTCGTGAATAAAGTTAAACAAAACTATAAATCAAACATTTGGAAATACTACTTATATATGTCACTTGGTAAGATTGAGCTAAGTGTTTCAGTAATTACTTTATTCTTTTTGTTTAATGGGCTTTCAATGACACAAACTATGATTCTTGAAAGTATCTTTGCCATATCATTATTGGTCATGGAAATACCTTCAGGAACTTTTGCAGATAAAATTGGAAGGAAATGGTCTTTAGCACTTTCTAGTTTATCTTTTTCAATTGGTTCTTTTATCTTTGCAATAGGTAGTAATTTTTGGATATTCATTTTTGCACAAATACTTGATGCTGGCTCATGGGCTTTGAGAAGTGGGGCAGATTCTGCATTCATATATGATTCTCTAAAAGAAGATAAAAGAAGTAAAGATTTTGTAAAAATAATG
>JAHWHN010000167.1 GCA_019323235.1 Candidatus Woesearchaeota archaeon
GATTCTTTACCAACATTTGTAGATTTATTAGGATTGGAACAAGATAAAGACTTCATGGGAAAACCTATGGAGAAAGAAAGAAGATTCTTTTTCTATGCACAAAGTCATAAAAATTACGTTGGTATGATTAAAGGTAATTTGAAAGTAATAGTTGATTTAAACAAGAAGATTGCTGAAGTTTATGATATAGAGGAAGATCCTAAAGAATTAAACAATTTAGTTAATGTAAATCATTATGATGAGGAAATCTTAGAATTATTAATGTGGCATCACTGTCAAACAAATTATTTCATTAAAAAAGAAATATCTAGGGATGAATCCTTATCAAAGTATTGTGATGTTTTCTTGGAATAATTTAAAATTTTATTCAATTAATTAACATATTCTAAATTAATTACATTTTTTAAATCTAAAAACTTTTAAATAAGTTCGTCACAATAAGCTTTATGTCTATGTTTAAAGATATGTTAAAATATAATGAAACTCTGTTCACATCTAATGTTGAAGCATTAGATTTTGATTACATTCCTAAGTTAGTTCCATTTAGAGAAAATGAACAAAGACACATAGCAATGTGTATTAAACCATTATTTCAAAAAAGAAATGGTAAAAACATTCTAGTTCATGGAAAACCTGGAGTTGGAAAAACAGTTGCTATTAAACATTTATTAAAAGAAATTGAAGATGAGTCTGATGAGATATATCCAACATTCATTAATTGTTGGCAAAAAAACACTTCTTATAAAATAATGTTAGATTTATGTGACCAATTAGGATATAAGTTTATACAAAATAAAAATACTGATGAGTTATTAGATGTTGTTGTTAAGATAGCAAATGATAATTCAGGAATTGTTTTTGTATTTGATGAAATTGATAAGGTTGATGACTTAGATTTCTTATACATGTTATTAGAAAAGGTTTATAGAAAAACAATTATTTTAATTACAAACTTTAAATCTTGGTTAGATAATTTAGATGTGAGAATCAAATCTCGATTAATTCCTGATGTTTTAGAATTCAAAGAATATGATATCAAAGAAACTACTGAAATCTTACGTGGTAGATTAAAATACGCCTTTGTTTCAAATGTATGGAAAGATGATGCCTTTGCAGCAATAGCTAATAAAACAAATGAATTAAAAGATATCAGAACTGGTTTGTATTTAATGAAAGAATCTGGACAAATTGCAGAGAATAAATCTAAAAAAGAAATTACTTTGGAAGAGGCAAATGAAGCAATAAGTAAACTTGATGAGTTTTCTTCAAAGGATAAATCTGATTTGTTAGATGCTGATAAAGAATTATTGGAACTAATTAAGGAAAATAATGAAAGTAAGATTGGAGATTTATTTAAGTTATATTCTGAGAGTAGTGATATTAGTTATAAAACATTTCAAAGAAAAATAAAAGCTTTAGAAAATAACAATTTAATTTCTGTAAAGAAAATATCTGGTGGTAAAGATGGTGCCACATCTATTATATCTTATGGTGGAGTAAAGAGATTAACTGATTTCTGAACTTGATTTCTAAAGTATTCTAAACAACAAATAAGCTCATTAACAGTGGACACACTGGACATTTTCTCGAACAGGGTATTTAAACAAGTTAAACAATCTTAATGTCATAGATGTTGAGAAGCATCTTGTGCGAGGTGATAAAAAATGGATATGACACATAAAAATATTGAAGGTTTGTTTTACAACCAGATTAGAGTTTTGACATTAAATTCTTTCAAGGATTTTAAAGAAAGAAGAAGACAACGAATAGAAACAAATAATTATTTTAGAGCAAGGAGTGTGTAAAAATGAAATTCAATCTATTTAGAAAAAGTAATTTTGTGGAATGGTCTGATTTTGTTGATAAATTAAGCGAAGCAGAAGAATTTGCTTGGAGACAAAAAGCCAGAAGGACCTTGTTAAATTAATTTTATTTTTATTTTATATCAAATGTATTTACATAACATATATAAATGAGAAATAATTCTTCGGAAATATGAAAGTTATTGTTAAAAATGAGGCAAAGATATACAAAAATATCTACTTTGACAAGATGGATGCTGGTTCATTATTTATTTATCCAACTGATACAATTTATGGTATAGGTTGTGATGCTACTAATGAAAGTTCAGTACATAAAGTTAGAGAAGCAAAAGAAAGAATGGAAAGTCCTTTCTCGGTAATAGCTCCCTCTAAAGAATGGATTTTAGAAAATTGTGAAGTTACAGAAGATGAATTAGAAGAACTTCCTGGTCCAGTAACTTTAATTGTTAAATTAAAAAATAAAGATGCAATTGCTTCAAATGTTGCACCAAATCTAGATACAATTGGTGTCAGAATTCCTGATCATTGGATTAGTTCTTATGTTTCAGAATATGGTAAACCTATTTTGACAACAAGTGTAAATAAAGTAAGTGAACCTTTTATGACAAATATCGAAGAAGTTCATCCAGATATTAAAGGTAAAGTTCACTTTGCTATAAATGAAGGTATTATTAATGGTAGACCTTCAAAAATTATTAATTTAGTTGAAAAACACGTAATTGAAAGATAGTTTTTTAAACGTCTTTCATTTCTTTTATTATTATGAAGATTTTAGCTGCGGGCGATATACATGGGGATTTACATCAATTAAAGAATTTAATGAATAGAGGTAAGTCTGAAAACGTTGATGCCCTTGTTTTATGCGGGGATTTAAGTTATTTTAATAGTCCAATTGATAATTTATTATTAGAAATTAAAAAGTCTGATTTAAACATATTTGTAATACCTGGAAATCATGAAGACTCTTTAACATTTGAATTCATGAAATCTTTAGGAATCAAACATTTACATTCTGAATCAACAACAATTGATGATGTTGGGTTATTTGGTTGTGGCTTTGCTAATTGCGGTTTATCTATGTTAACAGAAAATCAAATATTTGATTATTTAGATAAAGCACATAAAGAAGTATCTGATTTTAATAAGAAAATTATGATTACTCACGTTCATCCTTCTGATTCAAAGATGGAAAACTTTTCTAGATTTGTAAGAGGAAGTTCTGGAGTTAGAAAGGCTATTTCTGAATTTAAACCTAATTTTTTATTATGTTCTCATATACATGAAGCTGAAGGAATTGAAGAAAAAATAGAAAATACTTTAGTTATTAATGTTGGAAAAAGCGGTAAGATTATTGAGTTGTAGTTTATTTATAAATGAAAATATATGTAATCCAAAAGCTTTATAAATGACCCCAGATTTCAATCCAAAAGTTCGCATATTTTGTGAACAATTGCCTTCTTTCAAAGAAAAACGTTCTTTGAAACAAATAAGATAACTTTGGTTGTCTTCATTTAATGAGTGTTTAATTGCGAAATTAGGCATGATGCAGATTGGAATTGATGAGAAACCCAATAATTCTTGTGAATTAAAGTTTCAATTTAAGTTTCAGAATAATACTTACTAGATATAACGTATTAGATTTCTTACAAAAGCGAATATACAGATAAATTCCCGTTGATCCTGCGGGAGGTTGCTGCTATTCGGATTCGACTAAGCCATGCAAGTCAACTCACTTCGGTGGGTGGCGAAATGCTCAGTAACACGTCAATAATCTGCCCTTAAGTCAGGCATAACCTCGGGAAACTGGGATTAAAACCTGATAGGAAAATTCTACTGGAATGTGTTTTTTCTTAAAAGTAATGCTTAAGGATGAGTTGGCGGCCGATTAGATTGTTGGTGGGGTAGTGGCCCACCAAGTCCTCGATCGGTACGGGTCCTGAGAGGGATAGCCCGGAGAAGGACAATTAGATACTGGTCCTAGCCCTACGGGGTGCAGCAGTTACGAAACCTTTACAATGCACGCAAGTGTGCTAAGGGGATTCTGAGTGCTTATGTATTGCATAGGC
>JAHWHN010000168.1 GCA_019323235.1 Candidatus Woesearchaeota archaeon
AAAGAAATAAAATCAATTCTTTTAGAAAACTTTGGAATAGATGAAGGATTAGATTTTGTATTTTACATAACTCCAAATAACAATCTTTACATGATGAACAATGACATGAGAGATTTTGACCTCGAAGATAAAAGAGTTAATACAATTGGGATTTATGTTGGAGAATTAAAACATAAAGAAATTAGATTGAGTATTGAAGGTTCTTACTTCTTTGGAAAATTGGCTACTAAAAATGTTTATGAAGTAGATTCCAAATTAGCTAAAATGTGGATGTATGGTTTAGACATACCTTGTAAAGACCAAGATTTTGAAAATTCTTTAGTTATTGTAAAGAATAAAGAAAATGGTGATTATATGGGAAGTGGTAGATACAAAGAAGGTAAAATCCTTAACCACGTACCAAAAGGCAGAAGAATCCACGAATAGTTCTATTATATAATTTTAAGTCCAATAATCTTTATTAATCAAAAAATTACATTTAATCTAATGGAATACAAAGGATTAAGACGAGTAAAAGATAAATATACTAAAAGTCTTTATTCAGTTTTTTCTTTAACAAAAGAAGAGGTTGAAGCATTTCAACATTCTGTAAATATTATTAATAATTCTTTTGATGAGTTAATTCCTGATAAAGATAAAGAATCATGGGGCTCAGCTTCAATTAGAATTTATCCTGATGAAAAATATCACGAAGCATTTAGAAATTCAGTTATTTGCCTTGAAGATTTATCAAGATCTTTTTTAAGAATTTTAGATGAAAGAGGTTTAGATTATCAACATTTTTGGCAATATCGAAATGATTTTTATGATAGTTATTTAATTAAAACTGATGATATTAATTTTGGAAAAGTTGGTAAAAAAGATTTAATAATGGCTCCAATTTTTGATTTGATTCCAAATTTAAAAAAATCCGAAATGTATTGTAGAAGTTTTTTTAAAATAATAGAACCTTTTTCATATCCTTATAATCCATTATTTGATTTTTTTAGTAAAAGATATGAAGGTAATGATGGTGATAATGGTCCAAAAGTTGGTTCTTTTGGTTTGGATGTTCATTCTGCACTATATGTGCCACAAGTAATGGAAGAGTTTAAAATATTTTGTAATAGTTTTAATAGTGAGACTTTACAGCAAATAAGTTCTTTACAAAAAGAAATACATGGTTTAAAAGATTCTAAATCACTAGAAGGTAAAGCTCGAAGAGAAGCTTTGAAGTTTGGATTAGATAAAATGATTCAGAACCATTTTGATTAAATAAATAGATTTTCATATAAGAATTATTTTTCACAATATTTAAACACAACTCTATACAATCCTTCTTCAAAATCATTTGTTCTATAAGAATTTAAATTCCCGAAACCTGAACTTGAAAAATGAATTCTATTCCCCAATTTTTGAAATCTTTTCAAAGTAACGCCTTTAATATCATATTCTTTAACGTAATCAGTTAAATCTCTTGCTTTTAATATTTGCAAATTTAACTTTTCAGCTATTTTATCAAGATTTTGAAATGGTGCATAAGAATCATCTTTGAAGTAAAAGCTTATGTAGATATTTGTTTTATTTAGAGTTTTAGCTCTTTCAATATTTTTTGAAAAATACTTTTCTAAATCTTCATCTTCAAAATTAGTTTGTTCAAAAAAATAATTTATGAAAATAGAATTTGTTTTTTCATCTAGTTTAGATCCACATTTAATTCCTTCTAATCTACTTTCTAAATCATCATTCATTTAATAAGAGAAGTAAATTACTTTTATAAAGATTATTTAAGAATAAAATAAAGAAAAATTTTAAAATTATTTTACAATATCTTCAACACTATCTTTTTTACTAGATGCTTTTGAAGCAGCAGCTTCTAAGTCAATTCCAAGTTCTTTTAAAGCTCCAATATGCATTTGCATTATTTGTTCAACAACATTTAACATCTTTCCTAATTCTTGTCTTTCTTTAGCTAATGTTGATAAAGCTCCTTTATGAAATCCAATTTGTTCATCTTTACTTTGTTTTTCAGCCATATTCATTACTCCATAATTTTGATAAACTAATATATTATATCTTTGTTTATAAAATTTTTGAATAATCTGAAATTTTAGTTAAATATATATATTAATTAAATATTAAATTAACTAATGAACTTAATATTATTACTCTTAGGAATATTGATTTTTGCAAATCTGGCAGTATTCTTACTTAAGAGATGGTTTTATTCCGAAGTAGTTTTAATCTCAACAGGAATTTTATTAGGTTCTACAATTTTAAAAGAAAGTTTGGTTGGTGATAAATTATCTTTCATCTTAATGTTGGGAAATATTGCTTTATTATTCATTATGTTTATAGCCGGATTAGAAAGTTCTTGGGCTTCATTATATAAAGAAAAACATGAGGCAGCATTAATTGCAACATTTAGTTTTTTAACACCTTTTATTCTTGGGTTCATGGTTTTTTATTCAATCACAAGTTCTTTCACAACTGCTTTTGTAGTTGGAATATGTATGAGTATTACTGCTGAAGCATCTAAAGCCAAAGTATTATTGGATGTAAATAAATTAAAAACAAGAATTGGTTCTGCAATAATGGGAGCAGGTATTTTAGATGATTTACTTGGATTATTTTTCTTTACCATTTTAGTATTTTTTACAAGAATTAACTTAACAACTTTTTTCACTCATAATTTTTTATTATTGGGAGCGATTTTAGCATATTTCTTAGGTTTAATAACTCATAAGCATATTGGTAGAGACCATAGACATGTTGAAATGTTTGAAAAGACTTCTTATATCCTTTTAGTTCCATTTTTCTTTATATCTCTAGGAATTATCTTTGATTTTAATTCTTTAATATTAAATCCAATGTTACTAGGAACGGTTTTATTAATAGCTATGTCTGGTAAATTTATGGGTGTATTTTTCTCAGGTGGTTTTTTAAATTTAAAATTCAAGAAATTATACTTAATTGGTTGGGCTATGAACAGTAGAGGGGCTATTGAGATGGCTATCGCATTGATTGCTTTTAATAATAACCTTATTACTACTGAATTATTCTCTAGTTTGTTAATTATGGCACTAGTAACTACTTTAATATTTCCTTTCATAATTACTAGGATGATAAGGAATACTAGGGGAATTATGAATTAATTGATAAATTACCTAAAAATTTAAAAAGATAAAGTTCATCTTATGACTTATTGAGCGATAATCAAGAATTTTTATCGTTTGAGGAGATTTTAAGTAAAAATGGAAGGAATTGTTAAATGGTACAACCGAAAAAAAGGTTTTGGATTTATCAAAGGCGATGACGAAGTAGATTATTTCGTTCATTACAGTGCTTTAGCGGAAGGTACATTTATTAGAGATGAAGATCGTGTATCATTCGAGCCTGCAGATACTGATAAGGGTAAGCAAGCTAAAAATGTTAAATTGTTACAAAAAGCAAGTGAAATTTCTGGCAGAGGACCATCTGAAAAGAGAGAAAAACCTCAAGTTATTGAAGGAACTCTAGATGATGAAGAAGATTCATATGATGACTCTGAAGATGCAAGAGAAGACTCAGAAGACTTCTAATTAGAAAGATTCTGTTTTTATTTTTATTTTTTATTTAAAATTTTCTTTAAAGCAAAACATTTATATTATAATAAAATTCTTTTAATTTAATGAATCGGGAACGAATATTAGAGGAATTAAGTACTTGTAAGAGACCCTTATTCTTCTTCGATGACGATGCAGATGGCCTAAGTTCATTCTTATTACTTTATGATTATATTAAAGAAGGTCAGGGTGTTTGTGTTAAAACAAACCCTTTAGATGATAGATTATTAAATAAGGTAGAAAGTTATGACCCTGATAAAGTGTTCATATTAGATATTCCAAGTGTAGAGGAAGATTTTCTTAGTAAAATAAAAGTTCCAGTGATTTGGATAGATCATCATATGAACTCTATAGAATCTAAAAAAGCAATAGTTCATAATCCAAAAAAAGAGAATCCTGAAGATACTAGACCAACATCTCAGCTATGTTATGAGTTGGTTGGAGGGAAGCTATGGGTAGCTATGACTGGTATTGTTGCGGATTGGGTTTATGACAAAGATTTAGTTAAGAAATTCAGAAGGGCATATCATGATTTATTACCTTCAACAGTAAGAACTCCTTCTAAAGCAATGTTTGAGTCAAAAATTGGAGAAATGGGAAAAATATTCAACTTTTTATTAAAAGGTCAAACTAAGGATGTTAAGAAAAATATTAATGTTTTAACAAGAATTAAAGACCCTTATGAAATATTAAATCAGACTACTTCTCAAGGAAAATTTCTATATAAGCAATATAAAACATTGAGTAAATCTTATGATGACTTATTAAAAAGTGCTGAATCTAAAATAGGTAAGGATAAATTCTTAATTTTCAAGTATAAAACAAATACTTCTATAACTAGTCAGTTATCTAATGAATTATTATACAAATATCCTAATAAAATAATCTTAGTCTTGAGAGACCAAAATGGTTATTATAAAGGAAGCTTGCGTTCAGGTAAAGATATCGATGTAAGGTCTGCACTAGAAAAGGCACTATCTGGAGTTGAAGGGCATGGTGGCGGACATAAAAATGCTTGTGGTCTAGGAATTAAGAAAGAATGTTGGGAAACATTTATTGATGCCTTAAGAAAAGAGCTTTAGATAATCTCAAATTCTTTTAATTTATAAAATAAAGATTATTGATTAAAATTAAATTTTAAGTAAAGCTTATATACTTAATTACCAATTATTAAGATATGATATTATTATTGGGTATAATATTTGCGTTAATCCCGGTATTTAGTTATTCTCTTCAGAAGTATTTATCTAAAAAAGAAAATAAATTCGAGTTGTTTCAGAAATACTTGGTTTTTAGATATTTAGATTTCTTGTTTATCCCCTTTAATTTCATTATTTTGTATGTAATCTCTTTTACTTTAAAATCTCTACTTCTAGCAATTGTATTTGGTTTGATGATAAATCTAGTATTTCATTTATTCTGGGGTTACTTTAATGTAAAAAAATATGAATCTAATTTTTATAATGAAAATTCAGTACTGTTAAACTTATCTGGAGAAGTGCATTATCTTTTTTCATCATTTGAAACAACTTTAATGCTGTTATTTTTATCAAATCCAATTATTGGTTTAACTTCATATTATCTATTTATGATTTTATTACTATTTTCTTTTGGGGAGATTTATCTTTCCTATTTAATGAACAATAAAAAAATTAAAATATCTGATTTTTCTCCTCAAACTTTAATCTTAATCGTAATAATTTTTAGAATGTTTATGTTAGGATTTTAAGCTTTATAAGATTTAACTAATTTAATCTTTTCAATTTCATGAATTGAATAATCCATCATTTGTTTTGGCATTCCATTCTCGATAATTGGCCCAGGAACATCTCCACAAATACCAATTGCTTCTGTTTTTATGGCAATAAGTCTATTTAATGGTGTAAATTCTTCAATATTTCCAAAATTACCAATTCCTGTTAAAAAAGGAGTTGTAGAATACATATTCATTAAAGTAACTTCATCAATTGCATTGCTATTAAAAACGCCTTC
Source organism: Candidatus Woesearchaeota archaeon (assembly GCA_019323235.1). Taxonomy (GTDB): domain Archaea; phylum Nanobdellota; class Nanobdellia; order Woesearchaeales; family JABIAG01; genus JAHWHN01. The sequence continues at coordinate 5,577 of JAHWHN010000168.1, forward strand.
GTGAATTAAACCATATAGGGCGAAATGGCTTTCATAACAAGGATATTTTTTGAATTCTTCTGTTGTAAGTAATTCATATAGTAATGGAACAATAATTCCCTCAATAAATCTTTCACTTAGTCTAGAAGTTGCATTAATAAAATATTCATCCTTGTTCTCAATCTCAAATTCATGAATTGTTGGATTTATATCAATCTTTTTTTCATTTTCAAAAGGACTTATTTGTTTAGCATAGACTTTTGCTTCTTCTAATTTATCTGTCAAAGAGATATGGCCACCCCATATTTGCCTAAATTCCCCAAATGTTTTATTAACTTGATTAACATATAATTTTCTCAAATCTAAAGAATTATTTCTAGACCCGTGATACATTTTAGTAGGACATTTAACTAAGTTATCTTTAAACAAATCTTTGAATAATTCTTTATTTATCATTTAATTTAGAAAATATATTTTAAATATAAAGTTAATCCCAAATCTAAATCTTCAAACTTGTAATTTTACTAGAACCTGTTTCATCCATACTTACCCCATATAATTGGTCAGCTTCAGAATATAACTCTTCTCTGTGTGAAATAATTAAGTATTGGGCTTTCTTACAATAACTTCTAACTAAACTAGCTAGTTTCTCACTATTACTTTTATCAAGTGCAGCATCAACTTCATCTAATACGTAGAAAGAAGCAGGATCATTTTCTTGGATTGCGAAGATAAATGCTAAAGCAGTTAATGTCTTTTCACCACCAGATAAACTTCTCAAATCCATAAATTTAGTACCTTTAATTCTTACCTTAACTTCTACGCCAGCTTCAAAAGGATCTTTTTCATTCTCTAATTGTAAGAATGCACTTCCTTTAGAACTTAATAGTTGGAATTTGTTTTTGAAATTTTCATTTAAGTTATTGAAAGTATTCATGAATATCTCTTTTTTCTTAGCTTCTATTTCTTTCATCATAGCTACAACTTCATCTTTTTCTTTAGATAGAGTTTGTTTCTTTTCAACTAAATTATTGAATTCTTTCTCAACAGCATCATAAATTTCTAAAGCTTTCATGTTAATACTTCCAAAGCTTTCTTTCATAATTTCAAATTTAGTAATTTCTTTTTTCAATTCTTCTTCAGTTTTAGTAATTTTAACTTCTAAATCTTTGTAAAGAATAAATTCTTCATTTAATCCAGCTAATTTTGCTTCTACACCAGCTGCTTCTAAATTAATAGTATTAAGGATGTGTTCAATTTTTCTAATCTTTTCATTAACTTCTTCAATTGATTTCTCATTCTTTTCATATTCTTGAGTAATTTTTTCTCTTTTCTTATATAATTCTTGGAATTGTGATTTGTATTTTTCTTCTTTCTTTTCCTTATCTTTCATTTCTTCAGTATTTATTCTTATAGTCTCTTTTTTCTCTTTAATTTCATTATTGAAGTTTTCTTTATCTTTCTCATTCTGTTTTAAAATTTTATTTACATTTTCTAATTCATTATTTTGAATGGAAATTTGAGATTCTATATCTTTAATATTAAAAGAAATTTTATTAATTTCTGATTCGATAGATTTTCTTTTTTCTTCTAGTGTGTTTATTTCTGCTAAAACTGTTGGATTTCTCATCTCTCTTATTTTAGTAGTTAATTGTTGCTTTTGGATTTTATATTGAGCTAATTCTCTATTCTTTAAAATAATACTTTCTTGAACTTCCTCAATTTCTTTTTCTAATTTTTTAATACTTTCAGCAACTTCTTCTTTATATTTTAATGATGAATTTAAATCTTGATTATCTAGATGTAAAGACTTTTCAGCTTTAATAATATCTCCCTCTTTCTCAGCCTTTTTAACTCTTAAATCTTGGATTAAGTCTTCATGATCTGATTTTTGTTTAACTAATCTTCCTAATTCAGTTCTCAATTCAGCTAGTTTATTTTCAAGAACTTCTAGTTTCTTAGATGTTTCAATTTCATTGAATCCTTTACCTTTCTTCTTACCTCTAAAACCACCCTGCATTAAACCAGAAGCTTCAGCAATATCACCTTCTTTAGTAACCATTCTTGCTTTACCAATACCGATTCTTCTTGCCACTTCAATGTCTTTAACAACTAAAGTGTTTGCCAATACATAAGAAAATGCTTTCTTAAATTTAGAATCGAAATTAACTAAATTAATTGCTAAATCAATTGCACCATTACTATTCTTTAATTTTTCAACATCTTCACTTTTTTCAACATTTTTAATTTTATTTAAAGGAATAAAAGAAGCTGTACCAAATTTATTATCTCTAATATACTTAATACATTTTGAAGCAGTTGCATCATCTTCAACAACAATACTATTAATTCTATTTCCAACAGCTGCTTCTAAAGCAACTGAATATTCAGAACTAACATTTCCTAAATCTCCAATTGTACCATAAACTTTTCCCAAATTACCTTTATTATTCATAATTTGTTTAATAGCTTCATTTTGATTAGCTGCTTCTCTAGCACTAGCATTTCTAATTTCTAATCTTGAGTATTCTTCATCATAACTTTGGATTTCTCTTTTAAGATTTGAAATTCTAGATGTAATCATAGAATCTTCATTAAGAATTTTAGTTAGTTTAAGACTCATTTCTTTAAACTCAGTCTTTTGTCTTTTCAAATCATCTAATTCTTTTTTATGTTCTTTCTCAATTTCTTTAACTTTAACCATACTTTCATCAATGGTTGCTATAATATATTCTTGCTTATCTTTATCTCTAATTTTATTTTGCTGAGTTTCCCTTAATTTGTTAAGTTCTTCTTGTAAAACTTCAGATTTTTTATCTAGTTGTTCAATATCTTTATCTATTTCTTCTAAATCATCGCCAAGTTTATTTTTTTCTTTAAATTTTTGAATACTATTTTCGATAATTTCTTTTTCTCTTTCTTTAGATTTTAATTCTCTTCTAATATTTTCTGCTTCTTTTTGGAAAGCAGCTATTCTATCCTTATTGTCTTTAGAGTTTTCTTTAACTTGATCATTCTTCTCATTTATTTTTTCAATTTGATCTTTACATAAATCAATTCTGTTTCTATCTTTCTCAATTTCAATTCTTAAATTTTGGATGCTTTCAATTAATTGGTTATGTTCAGCATCTCCTCTTTTCTCGATTTCTTTATTAATTTCATTTAGAGTTTTCTTCTTCTCTTCATTATCTGATTTTAATTTATTTAATTCAGTAGTTCTATCTTCTAATTCCTTATTTGATTTATTTCTTCTTCCATCAAACTCTTCTTTTCTAGACTCTTGCTTTTCAATTTGTATTTTCAAATAAGCAGCTTTATTATGTCTAATTTGATCATTTAATTTTTTATATTCAAGCGCTTGGTCTCTATCTTTCTTCAATTCTTTAAGATGAGTATTTTTTTCTTTTAGAATAATTTCGGCGCCTTTTAATTTCTCATCAACTTTTTCTAATTCACTAATTGCTTTTTGTTTTTTCTCTTCATATATTTTAATTCCAGCAATCTCTTCAATTATCTTTCTTCTTTTTTCATTAGGCATTGATGTAAAATTAGTAACATCTCCTTGAATAATAATATTATAACCATCTGGATTAATTTTAGCAGCTGAAAGAAAATCAAGAACTTGACTTCTAGTCATAGTCTTATCATTTACTTTATAGATAGAATTACCTTTCTTCTTAATAATTCTTGAAATTTTAACTTCTTCATCATCGCTTGGGAATTCTTTTCCTTTATTACTGAAATAGATAGATACTTCACCATCTTTAGCAGGTTGACCTTTTTTACCACCATTATAAATTAAATTAGAAGATTTCTCAGCTCTAAGAGCTTTGGATGAGCCTTTTCCAAGTACAAAGCAGATACTGTCTATAACATTACTCTTACCAGAACCATTTGGACCGATGACACAATTGAAGTTATCTTCAAAGACCATTTCAGTCTTTCGACCGAATGATTTGAAACCTTTCATTACTATACGCGTTATCTTGGTCATCCTTAAATAAAATTCAAAGTTTTCGTATATAAACTTTGTTATTTTGAAGACTATCTAATTATTCAGAAAGCTTGATTTCTATGCCTAAAACACCATATTTTTCTTCTTGCTCTTCTGTATAGTATTTACGCATTCTTTTTACTAGTTCATTTTTATCAGTTTCGGAGTCATAGCCTAGTAAATTTAAGTTTATATTATCGAAAAGTTCCATGAAAGAATTATATTTGTATAAATTTATTACTTTTGTACTTATGAAACCACCATTTTGTTTATAAAAAATAATTTTATCACCAATTTGGACTTTTTGCCTTTTTTCATCATTTAATCTAACTTCGAGTTTTTTAGTTCCTTTTCTAATTCTCTCATAAGGTTCATCATATAGATGCATTTCATGGTAGTCCATATTCAATTAATATTTAGCTAGTTTATATTTATTTTGATAATTAGGGATAACTTTTATAATAAAAATAAAATTCATGATTTTCCATGACTTTGGATTACAAACTCGGTATGACCAATTCTGGAAAGTATAAAAGAATTTATTGTCCTAAAAAGAATGGAAATGTAATTGATTCTTTGAGTATTTTTTCAGAATCTGATGTTGTAATAAGTACCAAATATCTTGGAGTTGGGAATGTTGAGAGTAATGTTTTATTTAAATTAAGTCATGTCAAGATAAAAGATTATTTTGATGAAAAAGACAGATTGTTTAAATTATCAGTTGAAGATATGAATGATTTGTCAAAATATATTTGGTTTCAATTAGATTTATTCTCAAATGTAAGTCATGAGCAGATTTTCTATGAGTTAAAATATTTAAAATATTTACAAGAAGAATTTAATTCAAATGGCTTATTAATTTATCCTGTTAAAAGACAATTAGATGTAGAATGGTAATCTTAGAAACTCTTTAATCTACTTAACAATTCTAAAGGTAATACTCTCAATTTAGCAGAATATAAAACACTTGGTTCTTTGCCGTAAAATGCTGCTATTTTAAACTCCAAATTTCCTTTCCCACTTTTACCTTTTGAGTTGTAATTCATATCTAATAATTCATATCTTAAAAGATTTAAATTTTTTATTGGATTTATTATTGCATCAATAGAATCATACATTAAAACTGATTTTTCAGGCATTAAAATACAATCATCAGTACATAAGCCACAGTCATATTCTTTTATTTCAATTAATTCACTAAGCATATTACAAATTTCTGAAGATTTTTTTTGTTTGTTTGGATTTTTAAGAATATATGAAAAAACTTCGGCACCTGCACCTAATGCAAATATTGATTCCTCTCCTGGAAAAGGTAAGGAATATTTCTCATTACGCATATTCATCACTTGTTCTTTATAAAAAATAGCATTAAGATCATTAACTAAATGAAATGGGTTTTTCTCATTAACTTCAAAATGTTCATATTCATTTGGCTTAATTGAGATGTTTAAAATTTCATCTTCATCTCTTTGAACCTTAAAGTACAATTCTTCTTCTTTTAATGTTCTTTCAATATTAAATTCTTCAGAAACAACTTCATTTCCGTTTTTGATGAACAATAATGGTTTTTTAAATTGAATATTTAGTTTTGCTTGTTTGCTCTTTTTTAAAACTTTATGAACTTGATCATTTATTGTATAAGCAGTTAAAACCATTCCTGGAACGACT
>JAHWHN010000169.1 GCA_019323235.1 Candidatus Woesearchaeota archaeon
GATTATTTATTTCTTTAACAATATAATCGCTATGTGTTAGTATAATAAATTTATATCCTTCATTAGTTAATAAAGCAATTGTTCTTGCAATCTCTATCTGAAACTTAGGATTTGCATGTGTTTCTGGATATTCAAGAATAATATATTTCCCAGTTTCCTTTATATATCGATTCTTTAGTTTTCTTACAAAGACATCAATCGAGTTTTTACTATAAAGTGGAATGTCATAAAGATAGCCAAGTGTTTTCCACTCAACACAATCAATTTTCTTACTTATTGATTTTAAAAAATCATCATTCTTATATTTGTTAATCCCAGTGATGATATTTAATTGTCCTAGTTCAAATTTTTCATTTTTATATTGTATATTCATATTTTTATCTTTTTTGTTTTATTAAATAATTGGGACTACTAAGATTCGAACTTAGACTCCGCCGATTATGAGTCGGATGCTTTACCTTTAAGCTATAGTCCCTTGAAAAAAGTTTAGTTTTTATTATTCAATATCTAAACAAATTTTAGTCAAAAACTCTGTCGCAATTGTTGAAAAAATATAGATACCAGCAATAACAAATGTTCCATTCCATATAAAAAATATACTTACTGAAACTCTAAAAGTTATATAAATAATAAATGGAACATTTCTTTTTGTATTTTTAATGGCTTCTACGAGAAGTTCGCTATTTCTAATAAAAATACCATATATAGCAAGAAGGATTAATAGAAACTCTATCCACACAAGCACATAAACAATATTTCTAAATCCTTCAATATCGGCAATAAACCCATAATATAGCAAGCAAATGCTAATAATTGAAGAAACAATCCAAATCAAAGTTCTTTTTAAATTAAATTCATACATAATAATTCACCTACTGTTTGTTAATTAAACTTCCATGTTTTCCACATCGTAATTTATTATTAAAATCATTAAAATGCTAATAATATATACAATTCCACTAATCCATGATTCATTGTAGAATAAAACTCCAACAATCATAAAATTGATTAAGATATAATACCATTGAGGAAAAGCATATCCCGCACTATAGAATTTATGCAAACCTAACATGCTCTCTCTATCTTTTCCATTGTGTGTAGCAATATATAAAAATATAACAAATATTACCCAAGTCCACAAAAAACCATGAATAACATTTTTACAACCTTCAATGCCTTCTACAAATGTGAATTGTAAATAGAAGAGCAAATTTCTTGAAATTAAATTCTGACATAAACCTAAACCTCCACAAAATCTTTTATAAACATTTCAATCGTACAAGTAAAAACGCATTTATCATTGTTTAAATTCTTTAAACTCACGTTGTCACGTAATCTTTTGTATGTTTTAGTTTTCTTGAAATTCACAAGTATTTTGTATCCAATTGTTGTTAAATAATCTTGCCACTGATTCGTGATCTCCATTTTTCTGTTCTTTCCGTATTACAACTTTAGCATCTTCAATATCAAGAACTTTCACAAGTCTCATTGTTTTATTAGTATCCTCATCTTGGCAAAAAGTAAAATGCAAGTTTTCAATAAGTTTAGGCTCAAGTAAAAGCACTTTATAAGCATTATTAGAAGTTGCAATAACTTTCAAATTTTCATTTTGTTGCAAGGAAATGTCAATCAAATCAAAAATATGTGCAAGGCTAAAAGTATTGACAAAATTATCAATGTTATCAATAAATACAATATCTTGTTTTTCGTGTTTATAAAAAACCATGTAAATTTTTAAGAAATGAATTACCGAGTCAGATTCTTTTCTTAATTCACAAGCATATCCATTTTTGTAATGAAATGTAATATAATAGTTAAAAGGTGCTTTTTCTTTAAAAGAGATAGCGTTAATTCCACTTAACTCATACAACCAATCAATTAAAATTTCAGAACTATTGCTAGATAAATAGTTTGCAATATCTATAGCGAGTTGATCTATTGAAATAAAATTAGAACTAAAAATAAAATTATTGTCTAATTTTTTATTTACATGCAATAACGATTTACCATTTTCACAATTTACTAATACTTTAGTATATTCATTTTCAATAATGATTGGTTTATCAATTAAAGTGTAATCTCTATCATTGAAAAAATTACATGACAAAACGTGATTTAGATAATGTAATGCGATACCGATATTTGTTTTTCCAGTACAATTATCTCCACTAATGATTGTAAATTTTTCGTCCAATTTCAATTGAGCTTTATCAAAGCCTCTAAAGTTTTGAATTTTTAACATATTGTTCACTTAATACTAGCAAGCTGAAAACACTCCAAATATATAAAATGCTACTTACCCACCATTCGTTATAAAAGAAAATTCCAATAACAATACTATTTACAATAAAATAATAAACTGGTGGAAACCCATATCCATTTTCAAAATAAAACAATCTTAATGCTGAAATTAATTTATCATTTTTCTTAACATTAAGCCCATATTTCAATAATGCGATAAATATAATCCACATCCACAAAAAACCATAAATAATATTTTGTGTACCTTCATTTCCTTTTGCGAAAGCAAAATATGTAGTTATAGCTAACAACGCATGAATTATAGAAAAGAAAATAAATTTTCTAGGATTAAACTTTACTTTTTTCATTATACACTCACTTGATATTGACAATTATTTAACAACTCTTCCATTTTCTCTCTCATAAAATCCGCAAGTCTCAAAATTCTAGCGGAATCGAACTTTGGATCACGCATATAGCGTTTGATATATAAATCATAAGGAGGTTCGACTCTAGGATCGAAAGAAACAAAATCATTCCACTCTCTTTTCCAAACAAACATTTGAAATTGCATTTGTTGTTGATAGTCAATAGGC
>JAHWHN010000170.1 GCA_019323235.1 Candidatus Woesearchaeota archaeon
ACTACTGTCATAGCTATCTAATTTGCTGTGAGCAAGAGGTTTGGGAGTTAATAATAATAATAATAATTCAGAGTTTATTGATATATAAGAGGAAAAAAAACAACAACAACAAAAAAAAATATATGACACAAGTACATATTTAATACAATCAAAAGAGATTACATTACAGGACGAATAACATTGATTACAAGGGGAAAAAAATGATAAAGGGGTTAGGGAGCATATTATATATCAACAAGGTCAAGGTGTCGCTCGGGGCGGTATTCTACTATGACCTTATGAATCAAAGTTATTTATTAGAGAACCATAGAATAAACAAATAGTGGGACGGGGCATATGAGGAGAAGAATGAATGAATTAGGAATTGAGATTGAGATGAGTGGAATTAAGGAGGGTTACAGAAGGGTAATGAAGATGAGGGGGAAGAGACAAGAGGAAGTAAAAGTAGTAGGGTAAGATAGAAGTTATGACAGGTAAGAGAAAGACAGAGAATACAAAGAAAAAAAATAACACACCATGGTTATGCTTCCTATGCAAAGTAAAAAATAAAGAAGAAACAAATTTGGATGAAAAGATTAAATCTTTAAATGAGTAATGCAAGAGAGATTTATTCCGAACAAAGAGGACAATTTAATCTTGAGCAATCAGTTGATACTTTTTCAAGGAGGTATTTTTTCACATTAGCTTTAAAGGAAAATTTTGAAATTGTACTCTTAATATGGTTATTGTCAAAATCATTCCATTTTCTGGGCATAGCACATAAAGGTAACCTTTTAACCAGTTCAGTTCTCCCAAAAGGTACCCTGAAGTCATTAGCATTCCGCAAATTATATCTGTTGTTTAATTCATGGTTAGTGACCCACATGTTGACAAAAGATCTCGGAAGCCTATTATTTATAAAGTCGGACATAAATTGAAGAGAATTAAGTTGAATTTGAGCTTTGAGAGGAAGTATCTTTAAATCTTTAAATAGAGGTCCTGTGTGAGCATTATACCTAGCATTGACAATGCATCTCATAGCCTTTTTTTGTTTTTTTACCAAACTTTCAATATTAGATGGAGCAGAGCAGGAATATGCATGAAGACCATATAATAGATGACAATGGAATAAAGAATAATATAGAGATTTCATGGCTTTAACCGAGAGAATGTCTTTAGATTTGTTCAAGATAAAAAGAGATTTAGATAACTTTAAGTTTAATTCATTTATATGGTATTTAAAGGAAAGATTTGGGTCGAAATAAACCCCTAAAAACTTTATAGCTGGTACCTCAGACAGATGATTTAAATAAGATATCTCCTTTTTCAAGGATGAAATAGGATGAACAGATCCAGGGTCATTTTCATCAATAAACAGATGAATCTCATCAGTGGGAATGCTGAGTTGAGAGGGATGAAAAATGGTAAACTTAGTTTTGTTGGGATGAAGAGACATAAGATTAGATCTAAACCATTGAGAAATTTTTTGAAGCTCATTGTTTACCAATAAAATTAATTCAGGTAGGTTTGAACCTGATGCAAGAATTGTAGTATCATCACAAAATAAAAGGATCTCAAGTAAGGTTGATTTAGGGAGATCATTGAAAAATAATAAGAATAGTATAGGACCAAGGATAGATCCCTGAGGAACACCCGATTTAACATCAGAAAAATTTGATTTAGAATTCCCAAATTGGACAAATTGTTTTCTATCTGTTAGGTAGCTTTTAAACCAATCTAATGATTTGTCTTTTATGCCATATTTTTTTAGTTTCATAAGAATTATATTTATTGGACACATATCAAAGGCCTTCTGGAGGTCACAAAAAATTGCAATTGTAAACTCTTTTTTATTTATGGCATCACCTACATAGTTCAAAAGTTTAATCATAGGATGATAGGTGGAATTATTTTTTTGAAAACCAAATTGGTTATGATCTAGAATATTGTTAGAAGTTAAGTAATTTTTCAAATGGCTACATACATGTTTTTCCAAAATTTTGGAGAATGTACTAACAAGAGAAATAGGGCGGAAATTGTTTACATCATTTTCACTACCACTTCTTTTGTACACTGGGCAAACTCTGGCTAATTTGAATTGATTGGGGAAAACACCAGTTCGTATTGAAAGGTTAAAAATATGACTGAGGGGAAGAGAGATTGCTTTAATAATTCTTTTTACTAAATTCATTGAGATGCCACTGAAATCAAGGCTTAATTTGTCTTCAAGACTTTTGACAATGTTTTCTATTTCCAGAGGCGAAATTAGAGGGATTTCAAAGCTAAGATCAGATTCATCTAAAAAACTGTCAGGTGGTCTATCAGTAGGAGTTATATTTTCCCTCAGTTTTAAAGCAATAGAACTAAAATGATCATTAAAAGAATTTGCAATACATTTTTCATCTCTAACAGAAATATTATTAATAATGAGCTCATCAGTAGATTGTTTAGCACTTTTTTTAATACCAATTGCCTCTCTAATAATGTCCCATGATTTCTTGAGATTACCCTGACACTTAATAAGTTCATCACTAAAGTACATTTTTTTACGCTTTCTAATAACCAGGTTGTACACATTTTTGTATATTTTGAATTTGTTAATATTAGCTTGAGTAGGAACTGATCTACTAAGTTTGGCAAGATTAAGTTTGGTACAACGAGATTTTAAGATGCCAGAAGTCATCCAACTCTGTAATTTAATTCGATTTTTGTTTAGAACCTTATTTTCCACTGGAAATTGGTCATCAACTAGTTTATAAAAAGTTTCATCAAAAATATTGTAGCTTGATTGAGCATCATTAGCTTGCAACACATTATCAAAAGACATTTGATTAAGAGAATTTACAAATCTATCAACATTTTCATCACTAAAATTTCTGTAAGATATAGCTTTCCTTTGCTTATTATTTTTAACAGAGCTTAAGAGATAAAAAGTTGCAAAGTGGTCAGAAAAATGAGTAGTAATAATACCTGCCTCATGAGAAATACTTGAACTAGAAACCCATATATGATCAATTAAGCTCGCTTTGCGGTGATTTACATTTTGTGAAATTCTTGTAGGATTTTTTATTACTTGTATATATCCAGCAGAAAACATTATATCAATGAGGTTTGAGGTAAGAGCATGAGTTTTATAGTTAAGTAAACATAAATTAAAGTCTCCTGTTATAACGCATTTGGTGTTAAGGTTTGAAGCTTTAACTAAAATTTCTTGTAAATAAATGAGACTTTGTTCAATTTCTTCATTAGACCCACCAGGTGGTCTGTACACATTACCAATGATAACTTTGTGAAAGGGAGAAAACTCTACTTCTACAAAAAGGGTTTCAATTTGTTTTTCCCTAAATAATGAAAGATCTTCAATTATTTTAAACTTAATAGAAGAATTAATATAGAAACCAATTCCCCCACCATTAGAATTACTACGCTGTTTAAAAACAAAATTAAAATTATCAATATTAAAGTATTCTTTATCTACTATTTTATAGATTTCTTGAAGCGAGATAATACTGAAGTTAAAGTTTGAACTTTCTATGGACGTAAGAAATTCTTTGAAATCATTAAATTTGGAAGATAAACTTTGAATATTTAAGCTAAGAATTGAATCATTCTTATTGTTGCTAAATTTAGAACAAAATTCTTGTTCTTCATAATAATTAGAATTTATATCAATATTAGTGTACATGCATTCCTCATTTTCATTTTCAATTAAAGAGAAAAAGTTGTAACAGTTCTTGGTTTTACAATCCTCCATAGAAATGGGATTATTTCCGATTATTTCATCCATGATAATTTATGTATAAAACAAAATCATTGACAGCTAGACCATGGTGTGAAGAGAGTAGAAACTTACATAAAGATACGAAAAGAAAAGAGATGTGAGAGAGGGAGTAAAGAAGAGAGAGAATAAATGTGTGAAAAGAAGGAAA
>JAHWHN010000171.1 GCA_019323235.1 Candidatus Woesearchaeota archaeon
ATCGGCATTTATTGGAGTTACAAATTTTGCAAATGAAGTAAAAATAAAAGATGGTGTTAACTCAATTTTTTACAACATCTATAAATGGTTTAGAGATTTATTCAAAATTATAGGTATATTTAGTTTCTTGATTGGATTGGTAAACTTATTACCATTAGGTCCTGTTGATGGTGGTCAGATGATTAATACTTTATTATCCAGAATCTTTAAAGATCAAGATAAAGCAAAAAGAAGATTTGTTCAAATCTCTTTAATAACATTATTTTTAATTTTGCTAAGTATGTTTTACCCAGCAATATTAGAATTAATTAAAACTATTTTTTAGACTTTTTTGTCTTAGATTTTTTCTTTTTAACTTTCTCTTTATTTTCTAAATCCGCTTTTTCATAAATTTCAACAACATCTTTTTTGAATTCAGAAAACTTACCTTTCTTTATACTATCTCTAATTTTTTCCATTAATCTCATTAAATAATACAAATTATGATATGAAGCTAATCTGTAACCAACTCCTTCTTTTTGTTGTAGTTGATAACGAACATAACTTCTACTATATTTCTCACAAACATAACAATCACAATTTTCATCTAAAGGTTTTTGATCATGTTCAAACTCTTCTCTTAAAATTCTTAATTTACCATTTGAAGTAAAAATTGTTCCTCTTCTTGCATTTTGAGTTGGAAATTTAGAATCAAAAATATCTGCACCTCTTTCAACACCTTCTAAAATCTCAACAGGACTTCCTATTCCCATTAAATACATTGGTTTTTCTTCTGGTATCATAGAACGTTGAAGTTCAACCATCTTATATTGGCCTTCTTTAGGTTCTCCCATCCCCATTCCACCAAGAGAATAACCATCAAAATCTAATTCTAATAAATCTTTAATACTTTGTTCTCTTAAATCTGGATGTATTCCTCCTTGAGTTATACCAAATAATAATTGTCTTTTTTCTTTTGCTATATTTTTTTGTTTTAGATCATGATGTTTTTTACATCTTTTTGCCCACAAAGTAGTTTTTCTAACTGCTTCAGTAATTTCTTCTTTAGTAACGCCATGAAAGTTAGGCATTACGTCTAGACACATAGCTACATCTGAATCAATATTCAATTGAATATCCATATCTTTTTCAGGAGTTACAAAATGTTTTATACCATCAAAAGGACTTTTAAACCAAACTCCTTCATCAGTAGTTTTAATTAAAAAAGAATCAGAATACATTTGAAATCCACCAGAATCTGTAAAATTTAATCCATGATATTTCATAAAATTCTTAATTCCACCCTCTTTTTTGATAAATTCATCTCCAGGTCTTAAGAATAAAACAAACGCATTAGAAATAATAACTGAATTTCTCATACTTACTAAATCGTCAGTAGTAATGTGTTTAATAGAAGCTTTAGTAGCAACAGGCATGAAAAAAGGAGTCTCTACACTACCTGATTTAGTACTTAAAACACCATTTCGGGCGTTTCCGTCTTTATTTTTTAATTTAAACATTGTAAAAAAAATATTTAGAAAAAAGCTTATTCTTGTAGAACAACGAATTTCTTACCTTTAGGTTCAACAGTGAATTTCTTAATGCCGTTTTCTTTAGCATAAGTTTCAGCAGATTCAACTGTTCTGAAAGTCTTAGGTCTACTTTCTCTTGCCCCTCTAAATCTTTTCTTTTCAAATAATCTTTTGCTATAAAATGTTGAAGCCATTTAGTTCAGAAAATGCTCTCCCTTTTTAAACCTATTGGTTTTCTTAATATAAAAAGAAAAAAACGCCGAAAATCTAAAAAACCTTGAATTGAATTGAAAAAAATACCTTTTTTGGAGCTAAAAATATCACAACATTTATATACTATAAATTATGGTTAAATACTTAGTTTGGGGGCCTTTAAATAAGGTTAAATCATGATAAAAAGAGGTAGTATTTTTAGCAAGGTAGTGATAGTTCTATTTTTCTTAGTAATTTTATCAACTTTTTCTTACTCCGACACTCAACAATCCTGTCTAGTTCTTGATTCTAGCGGATATCACGTAGAACCAGTTTCAAATAATAACTGTAATACTAACCAAGTTTATGAAATTGATTCAACAACATCTGTTTCTTGTCTAAAAACTAAAGATAATGAATATTGTAGAAGTAATATTGAACTATCTCAATGTGTTTTTGACAATTATTTACCTTCTCAAGGTTCAATAAGACTATTATACAAAGAAAATGATGGTGTTTCTTCTTCATTAGAAGGTTTTGGAGACCTTTGTGAAGTTGGATGTTGTATTAAAAGAAGTAATTTTGGAAATGTTTTCTTATTTGATTCTTCTGAAGTACCAAAAATCAAATGTATGGATTATTCAGAAACAGGATTTAGTTTCAATAATGGAATTTACTTCTTTGGTGGAACTTGTGAAGAATCAAACCAAGGTGTAAAATCAACTTTTGTAATAAGAGACAAAGATACTAATCAAATAATTCAAAATTCACAAATCAAATCATCTTTCTTGGATGTAAAAGACAATCAAGCTCAAGATTCAAATAAAGATTATGGATATATTGAATTAGTACATCCTCCAAGTTCTCATTTAATTTCTATTACTGCCTTAGGATATAAAGAACTTTCAAATTACTTTACAATAGAAGAAGGAAAAACTTTCCAAATTTATTTAGAAAAATCAAATATACA
>JAHWHN010000172.1 GCA_019323235.1 Candidatus Woesearchaeota archaeon
ATGTACAAAGGGAAAATCGGTAATGTTAAGAATCTTTACAGAGGACAATACTGGAAACCTTAATTTAAAACTTATTCTTCTTTATTTTCAAAACATAACCCAATAGATTGATCAAAGGGTGAAGTAATCCAAATAAGATTAAAGATGTCAATAAATAAATCCAAGAAATATTATAAAATAATTTAACCATTAAAAAACTTCCAATAATCCAATCTATCTGGTCAAACGGAACAAAAGATTTTCCTGGAGAAATATTTTTTTGCCTTTTGAAAAATGATTCTATTGCGTCTCCCATTATTGCCCCAAATCCCATTAAAAATCCATAAAATAAAAGGTTAGGAATTGACATTAAATAACCAAGAAAATATGCAGTGATCATAGACATAATTATTCCAAAAAACAATCCTCTGAAGGTTTTATTCTTTCCAAAGATTCTTTTGTTTTTGTATTTTTTATTAAAATCAAGAGGATAATTAAAGAAAGGAATGAACTTTACCAAAACAGGAGTCATGTTTGCTATTCCTGCAGGAAGAAACAACCAAAATGTATTAACAAATAATTGTAGCATAATTTTTTATTATCAACTTAATATATAAATTTAATTAAAAAAAATTAATGAATAAATTTAAGCAATTCGAAAACTAAGAATGCTGGCCATAATAATGCTTTAATTATACCCCAAATTACACTCCAAAATCCAGTAGCGGTGGACATATAATATACTAATGCACCAACTATGCCTAAGAAATAAGCTCCACCACCACATGCATTCATATTTGGTTTACAAAAATTTGTTTCACAACAAGTATCACTTTTTGTATCACAGCATTTTGCTTTTTTAACTGTTTTTTTCTTCATAATTTCACCTCTATTCAATTCCTTTTTTATTAAAAAATAAATCTGGAGCAGTTGTATACTGGTACAGTTCTAAATATTCTTTTATTGCAGTCTGAAGTTTATAGATTTCTTCATAAAGAATATTTTCATGCTGTTCAATCTTTGCTCTGTACCATTTCTCCCTAAACCAGTTTCTAATTCCAGAATAAAACCAATGATTTTTCCATTTATCACTTTTATCATTTGCCTCAGTAACCAAGGTAGCTTTAAGCATTACAGTTATTTCACCAATCTGCATTTTATGCTTTTTATCATTCTTAACTACTTCAGTATTTTTCATACCCAAACCTAAAAAATTAACATCGATTTTATACTTGAAATATTGATTCTTTGGTTGCCTATTGGTTCTCCACCAAATGTGATACTCTTTAACATCACCTAATCTAACCTGTTCTGAATAAAAAATTTCAATCTCTTTTTCAGATGTTCCATTGCCATTAATGTAACCATTATCTTCTAACCAGAATTTAATTAACTTGTAAAGATTCTTAAAATTAAAAGGATCCTGAAAAACAACGATAGGACTTGCAATTACATCTTCTTGTGACATAAATCTAATTTTGGTTAATTGCCTTATATATTTTGTGGTTAAATATAGGAATTTATATATATTAAAAGAAAAATGTTATTCTTATGTCAAAAAAATTTAAAATTCCGGCATCACATTCACCAAGTGGAAAAGATGAAGTGTTTATAGCGAATCATGATTCTAATATCACAAATTACTTAAGATATATAATTGCCTGTTGCGATTTCTTAAGACATTTTAGAATGTTTGATGGAGATTTTAAAGGAAATATAGAAATAATGAAAGCAGATTTTCCTTGGGCAATAAAAAAACATAACTTCTTGAGATATAGATATTGGGTTTATTCCGGTTTTCAGGATGGAGATTTAATAATTATTCATGATAAAATGTCAAAACATGAATCCATTGCAACATTAACTCATGAATTAATGCATTATTTTTATAAAAAATTAAATGAAAGAAAAATACAAAAAAAAGCCATAGAAAATATTCAAAAAATAATTCAGAATTATTCTTTAATCACGCACCCGAATAACGAAAAAAATTTCAAGAGTTATGGAATATCCTCAAGTTTACTAAGAGTTGAAGAATTACAAGAAGTTTTAAAATATCTTCATGTTTCTCTTAAACATGTTTTTTAGCCTTCGTGGCTTAGCGGTAGAGCGACTGCCTCGTAAGCAGTAGGTCCTGGGTTCAATTCCCAGCGAAGGCCTTATATATTAGTAAATCTATAATCAAAAAAT
>JAHWHN010000173.1 GCA_019323235.1 Candidatus Woesearchaeota archaeon
GAATTGGTAGAACTTTCCATTTAGATAAAAAAGAAGAAACTGGTATTAAAGAAGTTGAAAACTTAGCTGTAACAATTTGTGATGAAAAAACAGATTTTACTGAAATAAAACAAGTATTAGATTTCTTAATGAGAATGGTTGATAAAGAATTTTCTTTAGAAGAATTAGAACATCCATCTTATATTTCAGGAAGATGTGGTAAAGTTATTGTTGAGGGTAAAGAAATTGGTTTAATTGGAGAAATGCATCCACAAGTCTTAGAAAATTGGCAAGTTCCAAACCCAGTTGGATCTTTAGAAATAAATTTACGAGAATTATTTAATATAATTTTTAATTAATCTTTAATTATTTCTTTTAATTTAATTATTGACTCTTTAATCCAATCATCTCGATAAGTATCAATTAAACAAGTAAATCTTTTATCTTTTAGAAATAACTTTAAAGGTTTAAAATTAATATTTCCTTTTCCAATAGAGAGATGTGTATCTTTATCACCCATATTATCATGTAAATCCATATTAATTATACTACCTTTGAATATTCGTAAATATTTTAAAAAATTATTACCGTTTATGTTTGCATGACCTGAACTAATTGACATCTTTAAACCAGGAACTTTTCTATAAATATCTTTAAATTCTTTA
Source organism: Candidatus Woesearchaeota archaeon (assembly GCA_019323235.1). GTDB lineage: Archaea > Nanobdellota > Nanobdellia > Woesearchaeales > JABIAG01 > JAHWHN01. The sequence continues at coordinate 645 of JAHWHN010000173.1, forward strand.
ATATTTGATCCAAATTGATAATACTCTCCATTGTTTTCTAAAGCGACCATAAGGCCTTTTTTTTCTGCAATAAGAACTATTTTATTTAAGTTTTTTATTAAATTATTATATTGTTTTAAAACAGAAAACTCATTAATAATACCTCCGCCTTCTTTGAAAATTTGTTCACGAGTCTTACCTTTAAGTTTTTCTGCAATTATTGGATGTTTTTCAACAGTTGTTGTAATATCACCAGCATGAATTAAAATTCTATCACTACCCAATAGCTTAGCAATGTTTATTGATTTTTTAACAGACCTTAATATTTTTTTATTATCTAAAGAAGTATTCAAATGGTGAGGACATCTCACTATTAATTTCATATCTAATTTCTTAGCTAGACTTTTTAATTTCATTAAACTAAATCTACCTAATCTTTTATTAGCATCATTATCTAAATTAAGACCAAAACAATTAAAACCCAAAGATTTTGCAAAACGTAATTCTTCAAATATATTCTTAGGTTTTGTTTTTTCCCAATATGAGGAATAAGATGAAAATCCAATATACATGATACTATTTTAAGAACAAACTATATAAATATTTTCAATTAAAAATTAAAGGAATGAACTGTCCTAAGTAATAAGTCAAGACAATTACAATAAATGTTATTGACAAATGTTCTGAAATTGTTGTAAAAACTCTAGTTTTATTTTTCTTAGCTAATCTATAACTTACTAATGTAATTAATAAAACTCCCCATAATGAAGATGCCATTATAGCAAAATTTAATGGAAATATTAAGATAGGTACTAAGAATGATAAAGAAATTACCATTTTTGTCATTAATGTTGAATAAGTAGCTTTCCAAATATTGTTTTTATTTTTAGTTACTGATTCTTCAGAAATGTGCATACCAAATGCATCAGATAAAGAGTCTGCAAATGCAACTAAAAGAATAGAACCAAAGACATATAATCTAGAATGAGATAAAGAATACATACCTACCAAAATACCAAGAACAGTAATGATTCCAGAGATCATTCCAAAACTAAGACCTCTTTTAAAAGCTTCTTTCATAATCTAAAAATAATTAATAAGTATTTAAATGTTAGTAAAAAACAATCATTTAAGTTTTAAATACACAATATTTAAATATTAAAAACAATATTATAGAAGATATAAATGAAAAAAGATATTATGAAAGGTGAATGTTTTGTATGTATTCTTAAAGATTTAGACAGAGCTCAAGGTAAATTAAAAGAAAGTATAGATAAACTAAAGCTAGTTCCTGAATATACTTATGATTGGGAAATCTTCTGGGATGAAAACTTAAATCTTGGTTATATGAATAGAGCCTTTGAAAGAATGTTCGGATATAAAAGAGAAGAGTTTGTTAAAGGAAAGGTTAAGTTTGGAGAGTTGTTTTTCAAAGAAGATTTGAAAACAGCAGAAAAAATCTACAAAGAAATTTTAGAGAAAAAAACAATTAATGATTTCAAAATAAGAGCTAAAGATAAAAAAGGAAAAGAAATGTATATATCAATTTCTTCTCAACCAATTATTGTTAAAAATAAATTCAGAGGTATAAGAACAAGCATTAGAAATATTACTGAAAAAGAATTAAATCACATTAAATTAAAAGAAAATGAAAAATTAATGAAAGAAATTACAAATCATCTTGAAGAAGCTGTTTTCTCAAAAGATTTAGAAGGTAATTACACTTTTTTAAATCCAATTGCTGCAAAATATTTAGGAACTACTCCTGACAAAGGAATTGGAAAAAAAGCAAACGATTTTCTTTCAAAAGATGAAGTCAAAAAAATTAATACTTTAGATAAATTAAATATGCAAGGTAAAAAAGTTAACGAAACCGAGATTTTAACTGTAGAAGGTGAAAAAAGAAAATTAAATACAATTCAAAGTCCAATGAGAAATAACAAAGGAAAAATAATTGGAATTGCTGGAATTGTAAGAGATGTTACCGAAAGTGAAAAAATAAATTTAGAAATTAGAGAAAATGAAAGAAAACATAATATTATTCTAGATAATCTTAAAGAAGAAGTTCATTTATGGAAATTAGTTAGAGATAAAAATAATAAAATAAAAACTTGGGCTTTAGTTGATGCAAATAAATCCGCACTTAAGACATGGAATAAAAAGAAAGAAAAAGTTATTGGTAAAACAACTAATGAAATTTTCAAATATGATGCTACAAAACAATTTTTACCTATGATTGAAAAGATATTCAAAAGCAAAAAAGCAAAAAATTGGGAATCTTACTTTCCTCCAACAAATCAATATCTTGCTATGACTACTGTTCCTTTTGGAGAATACTTTGTTTCTGCAGGTAAAGATATTACTAAAGAAAAAGAAGCACAACTGAAATTAAAAGAAAAGGAAGAAGTTTTTGAAGCAATTTCTCAAAATACAACAGATGGCATTTACTTAACAGATAAAAATGGAGATTGTGTTTATGCTAATAAAGCCTGGCTTAAAATGGCAGGTTTGACTTTAAAAGAAGCCATGGGTAAAGGATGGATGAAAGCACTACACCCAGAAGATAAAAAAACAATTTCTGAAAACTGGTATAAAACTGTTAAGTCTAATGGAAAATGGGGTTTCGAGTATAGATTTTTAACCAAAGGTAAAACTCATTACATTTATGGAAGAGCAAAGCCAATCAAAATTAACAACGTATTAACGGGATATGTTGGTACGAACACTGATTTAACAGAAATTAAAAGATATGAAGAAGATTTAAAGAAAAATGAAAAAGAATGTCATTTAATGTTCGAGAATATGACTTCTGCTTTTGCATTACATGAAATTATTACAAATAAAAAAGGAGAACCTATCGATTATGTTTTCTTAGAAGTTAATAAAATATTTGAAGAATTAACTGGATTGAAAAAAATGGATGTATTAGGTAAAAGAGTAACTAAAGTAATTCCAGGAATTAGAAAAGATCCTATGGATTTTATTGGAAGATATGGTGAAGTTGCTCTGAAAAATAAAAGAATTAAATTTGAAGCTTATTCTGAAGATTTAAAGAAGTGGTTTAGAATAAGATCTTATTCTCCTAAAAAAGGATTGTTTGTTGCTATCTTTGATGATATTACAGATCATAAAACAGAACTTAAACTTTTAGAAGATGAAATTAAATTATTAAAAAATGAAAAAAAATAAAGAAAAAAAAAATTAAGCTTTTTTCTTACTAATCTTTTTGATTGATTTCTTTGTTGCATCAAAGTTAATAAAAAATACTGCTGATACTACAATAAAAAATGATGCTAAAACATCTACAATTATATCAAAAGAAAAGTTAACCCAAAATTCATTAGATTCAAAGAAAGGTATTGAAGCCAGTGTGAAATAAACTAATGAAGCAATAATTGCAAAAGTAATTGAATAACCAAGAACTTTCCACCATCTTCCTTCTACAATTTTCTTACTATAATCTAAAGCGCCTTTTGCATAATTATCTGTAAACAAAACTACATAAATTGCAAAAATCCAATATATGTAAAAGATAATTGCTGGAATAACTAATAAAAACATTAAACCAAATAAGAATAAACCTAATACTAAATTAGTTAATATTACTTTCCACCATTTTCCTAATGATTTACTAAACGCACTACCTAAACTAATTTTCTTTCCATCTATACTTGATTTAATTATGAAAGCAATTGCCATAGTTGCAAATATACCAAACAATCCTTCTAAAATAATTGAATACTTTGCGAAGTTGATAATACTCTCTACTGTTTCTTCTAAAGGTATTGAATTTAAAATAAAATTAATTGGAATGTATACAATAAGTGTTACTAAAAAAATCAAACCAAAATTATCAATAAATCTTTTCCAAGAATCTGATAAAATCTCACCAATAGAATATTCTTTTTTTAAAATATTTTTAGCCATAAGTATATTTTAGAAAAAAGAGTATATAAATGTATCTTTATTGATATGAAATTAAATAAAAATAAGAAAAGAAAGAATAATTGCTTATTCTTTATCTTCTGTTTTTTCTTCTTTAGAAACTTTTTTAGCTGCTTTTTTTACTGCTTTCTTAGCTACTTTTTTAGTTGCTTTTTTAGCAGGTTTTTCTTCAGCAGTTTTAGCTGATTTTCTAAACTTTTTAGGTTTTTCAGCTACTTCTTTAGAAGTTTTGTTCCAAACAGGTAGATTTAAACCTTCAAAAACCTTAGCTACTTCATCATGTGAAGCTCCAGATTTTACTGAAACAACTTGTTTTAGAGGAACTAAATGAGTTAAGTTACATTTTCTTCTTCTAACGCCACCATCAATAGTTACAAATTTATTATCTATAACTTCAACGATAACACAAGTTTGGCCAGCATCTCTACCAGCAATCTTTGTACATAGTCTTCCAACTTTTACAATAGTCGCATCACCACTATCTTCTACTGAAATTGAACTTGAATGGTCTTTCATTACCATCCTCATTGCTTCACTAGATAGGTTTCCACCGAATGGTCTAGAAGGTTTCCTTTGAGATCTTGTTAATTTTCTGATATTAGCAGGAATATCTCTAGGAACACCTTTCAGTTGCTTTCCAGTCACCGCACATTTAGCATGCCCTGGTTTCCGCCTTTTATGGTGGACCACTGTTTTTCCGCCAGGTGTTTTTACAAAAACTTTCCTGAAGGTGTTTGATTTTTTATTTCCTGAAACCATAACTTGAAGAAAATATAGGCCCTTTATAAAGGTTTTTAATAAATTATTCTTAATTTACAATAGTTGCATATTCAAAAATTTCATAATAACCAAAAGAATTAATTTTACCATTTAGACTTCATTTCTTCAAAAAGGCATAAAATACTATTCCAATTACTATTTTTCATAAATTCAACCAAAAATTCAAAAGATTTCTCCCTATATAACCCACCATCTATCTTCGGCCACTTTTTTACATACCAATTAGTTAAATAATTTGGATCAATATGTGTAGCTCCTCCATGAGGGTCTGGACAAGAATAAACTATCCTAGAGACTCGATTCATAACAGAGGTACCTAAACACATCAAACAAGGTTCTAAAGTAGTATATAAAGTCACTTTTGAATTATTATATTTAACACAATCCCTTATTAATTTAGCATTTTCACGAATTAATATTGCTTCTGCATGAGATGACCAATCCCCATTAGAATTTAATTTATTTCTATTCTTAGAAATGAATTTATCATCTATTACTAAAACAGAACCAACAGGATAATCTCCATGATCTAAAGAGATTCTTGCTTGTTCTATTGCTAAATTCATGTATTCTTTATCTAAATCATCACTCATAAAAAAAATCAACTAGGAAGTATTAATAAAGCTTCCTCAAGAATTATTCTTCTTTTATCTCAAATATATCGTCAATATCCTGTTTTTGTGTCTGAAATAAACTTTTTTTTGTTTTATTTTCAGGATCTAAACAATTACAATCAGAAGGAACTTTACATAATGGGAATCCTTCTTCATTTTTTAATTCTTCATAATAAATTAACTTCTTATTTTCCCAAGTTAAAGGAAATAATTTACAAATTGAAGGAATAGCTCTTCTATTAAGTTTTTTAGAAAGTACTAATCCATATAATATACAACCTTTACCTTCTTTGTTATGAAAAATACAATAATTCTTACCTTTTATACTTCTAATTGAATTTCCACCAAGAAACTCTTTATCTCCACTAAATTTTGTTTCAAAACATTTCTCTATTGGAAGACCAACTAATGGTTCAATTAAATTTTTATTTTTAATAACTAAATCATAAGCTTCTTTATCGAAATCAGCACCATACTTACAACATGAGTCTTTACAATCACATCCATAACATCCTCTCTCATCAAAACCTTTCTGAGTAAAGCACTTTTGCGAGACTTTAGTAAGTTTAATTTTTGATTTCATGCTGAATACGAATTTTTAAAGATATATATAAACTTATCCATCCTTTTTTATTAATTTAAAACTGTAGAATATTTAATTGAATGAGCAGGAATATCATAACCTTCTTCAATTAATTTTACTGCAAAAAGAGATACTGCTGACATCAAAGCCTTTGGAGGAAATGTTCCTTTTACACTAGAGTGCGGAGAAAAGATATCAAATATAATATATTCATCTTCTATTTTACCATAAGCAAAATATCCTCTTGAAATTGCCATATCTACTCTTGTAGTAGTGTAATTTAAATCTGCATTTGGTCTTAAAGTGATTACTTTACCAATATCATTACTAGAATCATACTCAGAACTTGGTTTAGCTTTAATACTAACTGCTTTAAAGAATACATCCTCTAGTTCATTTAAACTATGAGGTCCTTCAATTGCTTCTCCTCGATTAGCAACCGGCACCAAATTTAAGTTTTCTTCTAACATAGAGGATAGAGAATATAGAAACAAATATAAAGATAACTGATGAATTGCTTAATTTAAGCTACTTTGAGAGCTTTTCTTATTACTATACTAAATATTATTGAGAATAAAATATAAGTTCCTAACCATCCAAAATTGCCTATCCAAGGGAATTTAAATCCAACGCTTTGAAATGGTTTGACTTTTTCATTTCCTATTTTTATTGATTTTACATTACCATCTTCAATTTTACTTTCTAAATCAGCATAATCTCCAAATTGATTAGATATTGTAATGTCTTTTTCATAATAATTCTCTCCTATCTTAAACAAGAGATTATAATTACCATAATTTCCCTTCATTAGCCATTTAACTTCCTCAGATTCGATTTTTTGAGTCTCACTAGATACTAATTCAATTCCTTCAGGAACTTCAATAGAAACGTTATATCCAATCAATTCTGATTCAACAGTCATTGTTACTGGAAAAGTATCATTCTCTAAAATTGGATAAACTGCCAAATTTGAAGACATCCATCCAAATATAATAATAATTGGAATTAAAGTAATTAAAGTTGGCTTGAAACTATGAGTCATATACTTCATATTAGTTTCCATAGACTTCTTTTGAACTTCCATCATTTTTTGAGGATCTTTTCTAAGTTCCTTCATTTCTTTCTGAAGTTCTTTCATTTCAGCCTTTAAAGACCTCATTAAATCTTGATCAGTAACAGCTTTATAGACTAAAGTAATTAATAGTGAAATAGCGAAAGAAAATAATAATATCAAAAAGAATGGACCCATTCCTGGTTCTGGTGAAATTAAATTAAGTAATGGTCTAAATAATGGATCTAAAATTGAACTCATAAGATAAATAAAAAAGAATTGGTATAAAAAGGTTATGAAATTATAATCAGATAGATTATGATTTCGACCAAAAATTTATTTTTGAGTATGAAATTATAGATAAATTATTTCTTCTTATTAATTAAATCCTTCTTAGCATTATATATATCACTCTGTTGTATTTCCAGAGGTCTTTCTTTAGCATTTTTATACTTAGCTGACTTAACACCAGATCTTATGATGCCTAACTTTCTTAAAATATCCATTAATTTCATATAATAAAATTAAAATAAAGAAAATATAAATTTTTTGTTGTTGAATTATTCTTCTACCACAATTGTAATTTCATCAAAAGCTACGCCACCATCATCATCTGTAACTTTCAATCTCGCAGTATAAATGCCAGCTTTATCAAAAACATATGAATCTTTAGCACATCCACCACAATAAGTATCATAAACTCCATCACCATTAGCATCCCATTCATAGGAAATAATTACACCATCTGGGTCTGAAGCTACACCATCAAAATTAAACTCTTCTCCAACAGAAACAGAAATGTCATTTCCAGCATTTACTAATGGAACTTTATTTTCTTCAATAACATTACCTGTTGCACAACTAGTTATTAAAAAAACAAAATTTAAAACAATTAATATTTTTATAAATAATTTCATAATATCCTCCAATTTAAATTTATTATTTAAAGTTATTCAATAAACCTACATTAAATTAATTTAAAATTAATAAAAGAAAGTTTACTCCATGAACTTACGCATCATAGGATTCATATCCATCATGTGTTGCTTAGCAATTTCTTCATATAATTTGTAAACAATCATAACAGTTAATAATAATCCTGTTCCAGATGATAAAGCACCAGATAAATCAGCGAAAGCTGCTAAGAATCCAACAGTTGCTGCACCCATAACAGTTAATGGCCAAATATATCTATTTAATACTCTCTCTAATACTCTTTCATCTTTTCTAAATCCAGGTAATTGTAAACCTGATCTTAAAATTTGTTTGGCTTGACTCTTTGCATCAGAACCAGATGTTTGTACCCAAAAGATTGAGAATACTACAGCGCCAAGAATCATAATTCCCATATAACCTAATGCTTGAACAATCATACTTCCACTAACAGAACCATTGATTATAGCACTAACTAAGTTTGGTGGGTTAACCCATTGCACTATTCCATGACCAGCATTAGCTGTTTCTGTTTGTCCTAAGATATAAATTGAAAAGAATTTAATTATAGAACTTGTTGATGTTTCCGCAAATCCTTGTAATAATCTAGCCCATAATTGTAAGTTAGCTAATAATGCAGCTACTAAAATAACAGGAATGTTTGAAGTATAAATAAAACTTAATGGCCATCTCATACCATGTCCTCTAACTCTTCCAAAAGATAAAGGAATTTCTACTTTCATTGCTTGAGAATATACAGCAATTGCGAAAACTAATAATGTAGATACAATACTAGCTATCAATAAAGTAGCTGTTAATGGATCTCCTCTTGAAATTGATTGAAATAAAGCAGGAATTGCACCAGCAGAGATTTCTGGGTTGTTTGGACTAGGTAACCAAGATAATGTTCTAACAAATACTGATTGAGAAACTCCAGCTGCAATAAATAATGAAATTCCAGAACCAAAGCCCCATTTACTAATTACTTCATCTAAGAACATAATTAATACTCCACCAATTAATAATTGAAATATTAAAAATGATGGTGAAAAACCTTCAGCAGGACTTAATCCTCCCATCTGAACATAAATAGCACCCTCTAATAAAATGAAGAATAAAGCTAATAATTTTTGAGTTCCCTGGAATCTTCTTTTACCATTATGAGTATTAAGATCAAATTTAACAATACTTGCACCATTTAATAATTGTAGTACAATAGATGCTGTTACTAATGGACCAATACCTAAAGAAATAATGGAACCAAAACTTGCTCCCAAAATAACTGATAGAAATTCAAATCTGGATAAGGCGTTCTCTCCTAAACCAAATAAAGGAATAACTCCAAGAATAAAAAAAGATAATAAAGCAAACAGAGTCCACTTTAATTTTTCATTGAAAGCTAATTTTTTCTGCGTAGGGCCAACTACTTCTGGTAAATATTCTAGTAATTTATCATACGCATTCATTTTCTTAATTATTCGGATGTTTCTTCTGTTTCATCAGCAGGTTCAGAAACATCATCACTTCCAATTATTTTTCCACCAGCTGCTTCAACTTTATCCAAAGCCTTAGGTGTAAAAGATGATACTGTTATATTAAACTTTTTATTTATATTACCAGTACCTAATAATTTGTCATAGCCTAGTTCAGTTAAGTTTAAATCTCCTTCTTTGAATTTTTTATCTAATTCTTTTAAAGTGATTACTTTTAATGCAATAGTATTTTTTGATTTAAATCCTAATCTACCAGTTTCGTTTCTCCAGTAACTTGGTTTTTTTGAATCAGCTCTTTTACCAGAACCAGCATTACCTTTACCACCTTTGTTACCAAAACCTCTGTGTTTTTTCTTATGACCCCATCCGTGAGTCTTATTTCCTCTAGCTCTTGAAACTTTACTTCTTTTAGTAATCATAGTAACATCCTCTTAATTAAATCATTAATATCAGCTTTTCTATCGCCATAAGCTCCGCCTAATGCGAAAGGAACTTTGATACCTTTTCTTCCAAATCCTTTGATTGGGTTGTTTAAATGATAAAATTTAACATCTTTGCCTTTTTTATCTTCTAATAATTTAGCAGTTTCATCATCAATAGTACCAAATGTTACATAAGCTTTAACTTTTTCGATCATACCTCTAATTGAAGGTGTGTCTTCAACAATTACACAAATGTTTTTCTTTCTTAATCTTAACATGTATAAAGTGTCATTAACTACCTTAGCAACTTTTACAGGTCCTCTTAATCTAATGATTGCTATTTTTCCGTTAGTTTTTTCTGCACTCATTCTTCACCCTTCTTTACTGCACTACTACCTTCATGCAGACCAATAATTGCTTTATGTTCTAATAAAGTATGAGTTGTCATTGTTTTCTTTAATGCTTCAAAAGTAGCTTTAATAACGTTCATTCTACTAGTAGTTTTACCTCTAGCTTTTGACCAAACGTCTTTAATTCCAGCCATTTTCAAAATTTTTGCAACTTCACCTTGAGCTTTAAGACCAGTACCTTTTGGAGCAGGAATTAATTTTACTACAACACTACCACATTTACCTTCAACAGCGAAAGGAATTGAATGTGGTTCTGAAGTATCACTTTCCCAACTTCCTGAACCTCTTACAATCTTAATTAAATTTAATTTTGCACTTTTAACAGATTTTTCTCTTGCAGGCATAGTTTCTTGACTACTTCCAAAACCAATTCCTACATAACCATCCCCATTTCCAACAACAGCTGCAGTAGTAAATTTGATTTTATTACCTTCTCTTGTTTTCTTTTGAGTTTGTTTAAAAGCTCTTCTTTGTCCACCGCCAAACTTACCTTTAGCTTGACCTAATAATAATAATTCTGATTCTAGATTTGGAACTAAAGCATCTACTATTTCTGGTTCAAAAATTTTAGTACCTTTGTCTAGTATTTCGTCAATATCTACAACTTCTTTATTTTTAACTTGTTTTCCTAAAATTGTTTTAGGAACCCATGATTCAAAAATATTTTCAGTTCTAGTTATTTCACTAGCTTCTAAAATTTCTTTATCTTCTTTATTCTTAACAACCATTTTTAATTAGCCTCATCAATTTTCTTTTTGATAACTTCTAAATCATTACCAAAACCTTCGATGTGCTTTCCTCCAATTCTATCTTCAGGTGGGAACATTTCTTCTGATGCGTTTATATCTAAACCACCATCAATTGCACCCTTTAAAAAAGCGTAAACTTTAACTCCTGGAATTGATGTATTAAAACCAATATCCAAAATTGCACTATTGATTTTATTTTTCAGAGCCTTTTTAGCAATTAAATAACCAGTCATATAAGCAGCAGGAATATTTTTCAAGCTACCTTTCCAACCATATTTTGTTAATTCAGTTGATTGAGTACCTACTTTAACTACATCTCCTTTAATATCAAAATCTACTAACTGAGCAATTACTTTTGTCAAAGTTTTTCTAACAACTAATCTAGTCATATTGGAAGCAACTAATTTAATTCTTCTATTGTAATTAGTTTTACCTTCTCTCTTTCTTCTAAACCTAACGTTTTGTATCTTTGCTTTCATTTTTGACTCTTGAACAATCCATGTTCTTCTAAATAAATCTTGATGTGTCTAACACTTCTGAAAAAATTACCTTTACATTTTCTGTAAATATTTCTATATGTTTTACCATCAATCTTTTCTGATGAATATAATCTCTTGATCAGATCTCTTTGTTTTCTAATTTTTATAATCCAAGTTTTTTTAGTATTCAATCGGGCATTAGCAGTACCCTTTCTAGAACCTGAATTCTTTCTTAGACCTTTTTTCTTCTGAACTAAGATTTTATTTGCTCTACTTCTTGATATTCCTTTTTTCTGTACACTTGTAATTACTTTCTTACCTAGTAACAGTTTAATATCGTGCTTAGTTATAGCTTCTTTGATTTCTCCCAATTTTGATGAATCTAATTTGATTCTTTTTGGTGAGCATTTCAAAATCTTTCCTGCTAATTTTTTTTGAACTTTCATTTTATCTAAATAGCATCCTTCTTAATTAATGCCTTATCCTTTTCCTTTTTTTCTTCTTCTTTTGTTTTTTTTGCTTCAGAAGATTCTTTTGTTTCTTTAGCTTTAGCTTCTTTAGCCTTTTCTTTTTCAGATTTTTCTTTATCAGCTTTTGCTTTAACTCTAGCTTGTTTTTTCTCTTTTCTTTCTTTTAAAGAATTGCTAATCTTTTCAAGAACAGATTCATCTGCATTTGCTAATTTAACATTAAGTTTTTTTGCTTCTTCTATAATAGAAGATTTTTTCCTCATTCCAACTGTTGATGAGATTAAACCAATGCAACCTTCAACAACTAATTTTAAATCAGAAACGTTTGAAATTGAAATTTCTTTTAAACCATCTCTGTTTAAACCTCTTACTTCTTTCGGAGATTTATATCCAACACTAACCATTGGAGCTCTACCACCAAATTGTAATCTAAGTTTTGAATCAATACCTCTTGGTTTTCTCCAATTCTTAGCTAATTTTTTCTTTTTATGAGTGTCTTGTCTAAGAAATTTTGGTTTTTTCTTATTCATCATATTTCTTAAATCTAATAATTTCATTGTAATGCAACTCCCGCTTTTTCAATAATATAAATTCCATCCATGAAAATTCTTTTATCGAAACCAGCTCTCTTAGTTAATCTTTCGATAGAACCAGCAACTTGACCAGCCAATTCTTTATTACAAGAAGTTACAACAATTACATCTCCTTCTAATTTAACATCAGCACCATCTTTCAATCTTAATACTCTATTAACTTTCTCACCAATAAAGTTACTTACAACTAAATCTTTTCCATTTAGTTTCACACTCATTGGGAAGTGAGATGAACAGATTTTTAATTTATATGTATAAGGTTCTTGAGTTCCTTTAATCATATTTTTGATATGAGCTTTATTTGTATTAATTAAGCACTTTTCAGTTCTACTTAAGTTTACATTTGGAGAGACAATTACTTTGCCATCTTTTACCTCAATAACAATTGCCTTTGTCATTACTTTTTTAGAAACAGAACCTTTTGGACCAGTAACTGTTAAAATTCTGTCTTTTAAATCAACAGTAACGCCACTTGGTATTTCAATTTCCTGAACTAATCTTTCTTTTGGAATCATTTTCTAATAACAATAAGCTAAAAGCTTTCCTCCAACTTTCTTTTCTCTTGCTTCATCATGTGTCATAATACCTTTTGAAGTTGATATGATTAAAATTCCAAAACCTCTTGCAGGAAGGAATCTTTTTTCAAACTTCTCAATTTCATTATAACCGATAGCGTAATTTGGTTTAATTGCATTAGCCTTGTTGACTTTACCAATTAAATTTAGTACGATATCATCTCCACCGTTATTTGGAACTTTTTCATAGCTACCAACATAACCCTTTTTGTTCAAAATATTTAAAATAGTTTCAATTATTTTTGAAGCAGGCCTGATAGTACAATTACTTTTCCCTATTCTTTCAGCGTTAACCAAAAGAGATAATGCGTTTGCTATTGGATCGTTTAACATTTTTTCACCTTAACTATATTTCTTAAAACCGATTTTGTTCGCAATTCTTCTGAATTCTTGCCTTGAAACATGTAAACCGTATTTACCGATGTGACCACCAACTCTACCACTAATAACACATTTATTTTTTGTTTTTCCACAACTTCTCTTTTTTGGAGCATTGTGTTTAATGTATTTTTTTAGTTTTGCTGGTTTTACTTTCAATTGCTTGAAAACCTTTCTGTAATCTGATGCCGTCATTATTCTTTACCTCTTACTTTTACTTTAAAATTCTCTGTGATGTAATTAATAGCTTCTTCTTTTGAAACTTTATGATTTTGTGGTATTTTCTTTCTTTGGACTTTTCTATATTTAATTCTAAATCCAGGTCTTGCTAAAGTTACACAAACTTGTAGACCCATTACACCAATTTCAGGAATATATTTCATTCCAGGAATATCAACATATTCTGTTAAACCAAATGCAATGTTACCATTTTGATCAAAACATTTATCAGATAACTCAAAATCTTTAGCTTCGATTAATCTTCTTAAAACTTCTGCTGCTTCTTCTCTTCTTAAAGTTACTTTAACACCAATAGGTAAGCCAGGTCTTAAACCCCATGCGTTAATTCTTTTTTGTGTTACAGTTTTAACAGGAGTTTTTTCACTAATCATTTTTAATAGTTCGAAAGCTTTATCTAATCTTTCTTGATTTTTTCCAGCTCCGATGTTAAGAGTTACTTTCTCAATTCCGATGTTTCTCATTGAACTCATTTTAATCTAATTTTATATAGGCCTTATCTTTGCCTACCACATAAGCGTGTTTTTTTGATGTTTCGAAAATATCTTTATCTTCTTTCAAGAATAATTTTTCACCATCAATCTGTTCCACTGTTGCAACAGTACCTATGTGCTTTCCTCCAGTCAAAATAATTGTTGAACCTTTTTCTAATTTTAAAGTGTCAACAATTTTCTTTTCTTTAAAATCATAAACAACTGAATCATTTACTTTTAATGGAGTTTCTCCAATTAAAACATTTGATCCACCGAATAAATTTAATTGAAATCCTTTTGCGTTAGCAGTTTTACCAATTACTTTTGAAATTTTGATACTATCTTTTACTGCTTCTACTAAAGTTAATTTTCCTCTTTTTGTCAAAGTGATTCTATAACTTTTTTTCAATTTTGGAAATGTTAATACATCCATAAAACCAATAGATGCTTTATGATCTTTAACTTTAACACCATTTAACAAGACTTCTTGATTCATTAAAATATCTCTAACTTCTTTTCTAGTTTTAGCTAAATTCAATAAATCTCTTAAAGCAACAACCACTGGAAATCCAAAATCTTTTGAATGTCCGCCTCTAGGCTTAGCTATAAAAGTCTCTTCTTTCTTCTTAATATCCCACGTTTTGGATACAGCTATTCTTTTATTGTGATTTTTTACCATCCTTAGCTCCTTTATCTTGCTTTTTATCTTGTTTAATTCTTTTTGAATCTTTTAAATTCAATTCAACAATCATTAAATTTGACGGGTTAATTGGATAATATGTTTTACTACCATCTTTTTTAGTAATTTGCGCGCAACTTACATAAACTTTAGTTCGTAAAACATCTACTTTATCTACAACACCATCTTGACCTTTAAATTGTCCTGTAATGATTTTTACTTTATCACCTTTTATAACAGGTAAAGTTTTGATGTTGTGTTTTGATCTTAATTCTTTACTTAAGCTTGAACCCATAAACTTTCTTCTTACATGAGAAGGAGCATTTGCTCTAAATTTCTTTTGTTTTCTAGGTTGTTTACTTTTAATCCATGATAATGAGAATACACTTTTCATTTTAAACCACAATCCTCGCTAATTTTGAAATAGCTGGCCATCTTTCACAAACTTCTTTTGCAATTGGACCTTTGAACATAGTACCTTTTGGAGTACCTTTATCATCTTTTAAAATTACAACAGCGTTATCTTCAAATTTGATTCTTGTACCATCAGATCTTCTAAATTCTTTCTTCTGTCTTACAACAACTCCATTAAAGACTTGTTTTCTAACTTCAGGTTTACCTTTCTTTACAGCTACAATAACCATATCAGAAACGCCTGCAGCAGGAAGTCTACCTTTAACTGTTTTGGATTTTTTAACTCCAAAAATTTTAGCTTTTTTAGCACCAGAGTTATCACAAACATCCACTACTGCTCCGACATTCAGTCCTTTTGTTATTTTTGTTTTAAGCGCTTTCATTTTCTTCAACTACTTCTTTTTTTTCAGCTTTTTCATGTTTTGCTGATGATTTTTGAACTTTAGCTTCTTCCTGAGCTTCTTTCTTTAATAAGAAATTTCTTTCAGGACCTAAATTTTCAACAACTACGGAATGAACTAATTTTGATAAAGGTCTTGTCATAAATATTTTTACAACATCCCCTTCTTTCGCATTAATACATCCTGGGTTATGAACTAAAACTTTAGTTTTTTGATTTAAATATCTTTCATATTTAGGAATGTAAATTCTTCTAGACCATTCTACTGCAACAGTATTGTGCATTCTTGAAGATACAACTACTCCAGTAAATGATTTCTTCTTTACATTCAAAGTACCATGAAATGGACACTTTTTATCGCTGCATCCTTCTGCAGGAGCCTTTATTCCAAAAATTTCCTTTGTTTGTTTTTTGTTTGACATTTTAATTTTATCCTTTCTTCAGGAGCCTTCTCAATTGACTTTCCGTCAATTAAAAACTCCTTGCCATTTTCTATGAATTTGAACTTGTTTTGTTTTTTTATAACCTTCTTTTTTCCTTTTGAAGTTTCAATTTCAAAAGTACTCTTTGTTTCAAAAACAACCTTGCCCTTTAATCCAACATTTTGAACATTGGAACTTTCAACAATTTCTAGTTGAGTCCCAATAAATTCTTTTTGAATCATTGAACTTCAATTGTTTCTGGGGAAAAACCAATTTTTATTAATTCTTCCTTAACTTTTGATTTATGATTACCCTGCAAGGAAATAATACCATCCTTTCCAGTTCCTCCGCAAGCGAACTTGTTTTTTAACTGTTTAGCAAGGTTCTTGATATCGATGTCTTTTTGATCGAAACCAGTCACTGTTGTGTAAACTTTACCGAATTTTCGTTTTTCAGTACTGACGACAATTTTCTGACTTTCTTTGGCAATGCTTTCACACATGCAAAGCTCTTCAGGCAATCCGCACTTATTACAAATACTCATTTCTTACTAGTTGTCTCCTCAGATTGCAATAAACTCTTGATTCTTGCAATTGTTTTTTTTCTTTCCTTAATCATACCAGGATTCTTTGGTGGAGTCCCAGCGGAAATTTGAGCATAATCTTTCATTAATTCTAACTTAAGATCTTCCATCTTTTTCTCAAGTTCTTCTCTACCCATTGTTTTTAATTCTGAAAATTTCATTTTATTCTTTTACTTCTGAAGATTCTTCTTTAACTTCAGCTTCTTCTTTCTCAACTACTTTTTTAGTAGTTTTTTTGCTGTCTTTTTAGTTGCTTTCTTAGCTACTTTTTTAGTTGCTTTTTTAGCTACTTTTTTTGATTTTTCAGCTTTATCTTCAACTTCTTCACTTAACTCTTCAGTTTTACCTGCAACTTTTTTATCAGTTACATCTTCTAAAACAGGAGCTTGTTTATAATCAATTTTATCAGGTAATTCCAAGTTAGCAGGCATAATTCTTACTTGAATTCCTACAACACCAGTTTTTAAGTTAGCAATTGTATAAGATGTTAAAACACCATCAACTGCAACTGAACCAGATTTTTTCAAATAACCTTGATAAAATCTCCATCTCTTTGCTCTAGCACTAGGGATTTTTCCAGAAATTAAAATTTCTGCTCCTAAAGCTCCAGCATTCATGATATCAGTTAAAACTCTATAACCAATTGATTTAAATCTAGCAGCACCAAATCTTTCAAGAGTCATTGCAATTTTATCTGCCATGATTCGTGAATCCATAAATTGATTCTCAACTTCTTCAATTTCAATTTGAGGATTGTCTAATTTAAATTTCTTCTTTAAATCTGAAGTTAAAACCTTGATGTTTTCACCTTTTCTACCAACAACAAGACCTGGTCTTGAAGCAGTAATTATTAATTTCTCTCCTAATGGAGTTTTCTTAAGCTTGATTTCTGATTGTCCAGCATGTTTTAATTTTTCATTAACATGTTCCCCAATCATGAATTCCTTTAACTTTTCTGAAACAAATTTCCTTTCAATCATTTTTAACAACTTCCTCTTTAGGTTTTGATTCTGATTTTTCAACTACTTTCTTAGTAGTTTTTTTAGCTACTTTTTTTTCATCAGAAACTTCTTTAGTTTCTTTTTTATCTGCAGTTTTCTTTGCAACTTTTTTAGTAGCTTTTGCTGAAGATTCTTCAACATATATTTGGATATGAACAGATTTTGTTTTTAATCCTCTTCTTCTTCCATAATGATATCCAACATTTCCTTTGTTTGGAATAATGTTAGTAATTACTAAATTTTCAACATTTAATCCTTTAGCAGAAGCATTCTTTTCTACTGATTTAATTAACATTAAAAAGTTTTTAGCTGCTTTTACTGGGAATCTTCCAGCTGCAACTGTTCCTCTTTTATGTCCTCTATCTGAATTAAACTTAGTATAAGGAATAACTCTTTTTAAATTAGTTACTTCTTCCAAATCTCTTTTAGCTCTAGTAGTTGTTTTACCTTTAAGGTATTTACTAACTATAATACTATCTTTAAGAGATAATGGCAATCCAGTTGACTGAGCAACAGCCATATTTTCCTTTATATCTTTAATTGTGTATTTCATTTTTTATCTATCTCACTGAACTACTTGCACTTGATTTAGTTGCTCCAACACCAGGTGAAGAATGTCCTGTTGATTTTCGAGTTACTGCAAATTCACCCAATCTATGTCCAATCATTTCATCTGTGATTACAAGTTGGAAAAAAGTTTTACCAGTGTAAATATTAATTGTTAAGCCAACCATTTTAGGTAAAATAACTAATTCTCTTACGTGAGTCTTTAGATTATTTTTTCCAGCATCAATTTGTTCCATTAAAATCTTTTGAGATTCAGTTAATCCTCTTTTAATAGATCTTCTTTCTCTTGCAGGAATTAAATCCACAAACTCATTTAATGAAAGTTCCTTTAACTCTTCAAGTGTTTTTCCTCTGTATTTGAATATTTTTTTAGCCATTTTTTACCTATCTCTTCATACCAGTCCGTTTAGGAGCGATTTTACCAACTTTTCTACCTTTTGGTGCGTGTCTTGAACACTGAGTTGGTCTACCTTTGATATGGTTACATTTACCACCAAATGGATGGTCTACTGAGTTCATAGAAATTCCACATACTCTTGGATATAGTTTATGTTTAGCTTTCATAAGTTTATACTTATTACCTGCTTTCATTAATGGTTTTTCTGTTCTTCCACCACCAGCAACTACACCAACAGTAGCTCTACAATTTCCTTTGAAAACTTTTGTTGCTTTTGAAGGCAATACTACTGTGATACCACTAGTTGTTTTTTGTAATACTTTTGCGAAATTTCCAGAAGCTCTTACAAACTTCCCTCCATCTCCAAAAGAATTTTCAATATTATAAATTAAAGTACCTTCAGGAATATCATTTAAAGATAAAGTATTTCCAGGTTTGATTTCTTCTGAATTACTTTCTACTAAATCTCCGATTCTAACTCCTTCTGGAGCAATCATTAATCTTTCACCATCACTATATTTAACTACCAATAATGGTGCTGAATGAAGTTTATTTGTAACAATATCTGCCACAACACCAGCTTCTTCTTGATTTACTTTAGCGTGTTTTGCACTACCTTTGGAATTATGTTTTAATGCCTTATAGATAGAGCCTTTACCTCTTCTTTGTTGAATTAGTCGTTTACCCATTTTAGATCAACCCCAAATTAGTTGCTACGTCCATCGCTGGAGTATCCATTGATAATTTAACGTATGCTTTCTTTTTTCCACTTCTTGAGATAAAAGTATTTACTTTCAATACTTTTACTTTGAATAATCTTTCAACTTCTTTTTTTACTTCAGTTTTAGTTGAATCTAAACCTACTTCGAAAAGTAATTTATTTTCAGATTCCATTAATCTGATTGCTTTTTCTGTTGAAATTGGATTGTGAATTATTGTTGTCATTTTAATTAAGCAAATAAATTGCCCTCCTTAATTTTCTTAACTGCTCCTTCAGTAAATAAAGCCATTCTAATTGGTTCCATTCCTGGAGCTAAGTCTAAAGCACTAATGTCTTCCACTTTCATAACATCTAATCCAGGGATATTAGTTACATTAGATAAAGGACAATCTTGAGATACTATAATAATAGGACCTACTTTCCTTTTGTATTTTCTTCCTCTAGTTTTACCTTTTCCAGCTCTGATTGTTTTTTCAGAAACTCTTTTTAGTTCATCAGTTAAACCTAAGGATTTTAATGATTTTAATAATTCAGAAGTTTTAGTCATGCTTTCGAATTCATCTGATAAAACAAATGGATAATTATCAGAAACTTTATGACCTCTTTCAGCAACAACATCTTTCATTACTGAAGCAGATAAAGCACATCTCATAGCTTTCTTCTTTTCTTTTTTGTTTAAATCTTTGATTAAAACTTTTTCAGCTTTTGGAGCGTGAGCTTTTCTACCACCAACAGTACCTGGAGCTACAGCAGCAACCCATGAAAATCTGTTACCTCTATGGCTTAAGATTTTTCTTGGTACTCTTGAGATACCATAACCATAACTACCTTTATAATTGTGTCTTCTTCTTGAAATTTCAGCTGAAGCTCTCATACCTGCATCAGGCTTAGCACCATATGGCTGAATCAATTGAGAATTAACGCTAACAGCTGCTCTTTTAATTAAATCAGGTCTAAAAGATTCATTAAATTGCTTAGGCATTTCTAATGATCCTTTTTCACTTGCTTTAGTATCTAATATTTTTAATTTCATAGTACTACCTTTTCTATTTTAATTTTCGGATTGATTAATTTCTTATTTGGTCTTACAGGGAAACTTAACTTAACTGGTCTTTTAACAGCACCAGGAACACTTCCTCTTAATAACATATAAGAATTTTTAACCATACCATAACCTCTATAACCATTAACTGGATTAATAGATTTTAAATCATCACTAATACTCATAACTACTTTATTATATTCAGTTCTTGTATGGAAACCCATTTTACCAGGCTGAGGAACTCTCCACATCATGTGAGCTTGTGAAGTCCAACCACCAGATCTAGCACCAACAGCTCTTTGGCCTTTTTCAGATTTTTTAGCTTTTAGTCTAACACCAAATCTTTTAACAACACCTTGGTAACCTTTACCTTTAGTAACTGCGTGAACATCAACCATCTTACTTCCAGCAAAGATATCATTAATTGAGAATTCTTTATCTAAATTTTCTTTAACCCATGCTAATTGATCGTCTTTACTTCCACCTAAAGCTACTTCAAATAATTCTGGTTTCTTTTTACCAATAGATGTTTTACCTGGTTGTGAATACATTACTAATCTAATTTCAGTAAAATCTTTTGAGAAATCATCAACTTTTTTTGAACTTGTTTTTGGAATTTTTAGTTTTCTTTTAACTTCTTCATCCAACTTTGGAGAAAGAACCTCAGAAACTAATAAATTTTTGTTGTAAAATCGAGCAGAAAGAATTTTTAATGGTGGACATTCGATAATTGTCACAGGGAAAGAATAATTAATAACTTTCTTACCAACTTCTTCTACACCAGTCATATGAGTCATACCAACTTTATACCCCATAAAACCACTCAACTTTACATCACTTGGTTTAACCCAATTCCTAACTCTAGCTAATAAACTCTTTGACCTTTTTCTTGGCCAAAATTGCAAACTTCCGTGTCTTGGACTTAATTTCTTTACCATTTTTAATAATCTTCCAATAAAATAGTAGAACACTATTTTATACAAAAAGATGTTCTCTTTTTGGTTTTAAGCGTAATACTTAGCGTTTTTTTCAAAAACTAAGCTTTTTCGAAACAAAGAATTTTAGGGCTATTTATAAATGTTATCCTTTATGATTATTTTTCTACCGCGTTTTCCTTTGATTTATCTTCAGTTTTTTCCTTCTTTGATAAATCTTTGGTTTTTGGCTTATTATTATCTAATAATTTAGATTTGAAATATCTTGCTTTGGCATAAGAAATTGGATTTTTGATTCTTTTACACAAATCATCAGGATTACATACTAAAATTCCTTTGTAATATGCCTCACTCTCACAATTTGGAGGTAATTTTCCACCTCTACTCTTATAATATGATAATTGAGTCTTAATATAAGTATCTCTTAAAGGA